>CALDSX010000008.1 GCA_937924445.1 uncultured Chthoniobacterales bacterium | reverse complement strand
TCATGCCGAGGACGCCAAGGTGGGCCAGACCAAGGACGGAGCCTGTGATATGATTTATAAGCCCGAAGCGGTGAGCGATCTGGACACCGGAACGATCGTGGCGGCGGAGGTGTTGCCGGGAGATCAGGCGGATACGGAGGGATTCGGTGAGCGCGTGGGAGCCGCTGTGGGGATGGTTCATGCGCTCTGTGGGAGCGAAGAGAAGCCCGCCCAAGTGAAAAGTCTGACGGAGGACAAAGGGTATTTTGCCGCATCGGAAATCAAGGCTGTGCTTCTGCGCAAAATCTGCGGCCTGGGAACGCCCAAACAATGGGCCAGCAGTGGATGGGCGGCTGTGCTTTTGTTTGTATTTGGCGCCCAGTCCGACAGAATCTTGCTACCCTGCCTCAACCAACTCTGCGAGGAGTGGTTTTTCTATGTTTTCGCAACCAACTTTCGGAGGCTACTTTTTCCCAGTGAGCCTGAAAGCACCTGTTTTTCAACGGTCTGCTAGCGAACCTCAACCTGGCGAGGAGCTATTTGATTCCAAACCATCACCATCACCGCAGATCCCGTTGCTGAAGAAAGAAGATGGCCCGTCCGCTACATTTAGCGAAAATCTTGTAGGTCGTTCTAATGTGCCAAAAACCAATCTGGAAGATTTAAGAAATGCAGGCCAATCCGGAGTCCATAGAAAGGTTTTCATGAGTGATGAAAAACCTTGCGGAGCTTTGTATGACGGATGAAAGCAACGGCAAGTTCCGGTTTGATAGCGTCGAGGGGCTTTTTGAGATCGTATTCAAACATTGAGAGATTGTTCAAAACAACCAGGTCAACAAACTTCTTGCTCGTTGCACAGCACACGATAACCTTTTAGGAGGATGAGCACCGACGCTTTAGCATACGATTCCAAAGTAGAGGGTAACATTATTGTCACGCGGGTAGACGCAGCGATCAATTGGATGCGGAAAAACTCTCTTTGGCCAATGCCAATGGGCTTGGCCTGCTGTGCAATCGAGCTGATGGCCACAGCTTCATCTCGCTTCGACATCGCGCGTTTCGGAGCTGAGGTAATGCGTTTTTCCCCAAGGCAAGCGGACGTCATGATCGTGGCCGGAACGGTGACGTACAAAATGGCGTTAGCTGTCAAACGAATCTATGACCAGATGCCCGAGCCTAAATGGGTCATTGCTATGGGTGCCTGTGCATCGAGCGGCGGGATGTATAGAAGTTATGCCGTTCTGCAGGGCATTGATCGCCTTCTCCCCGTGGATGTTTACATTTCTGGTTGCCCGCCTCGGCCGGAGGCTTTAATCGAAGGGTTGTTAAAATTGCAACGAAAAATTGAAACTGAAAAGCCTCTGCTAAACCAGAAACCTGAACTTATCGAGGCATTTTCCTGAGATAACTCAGAGCTCATAAAATCACCTCCAAAATCAGAATGTATGACCCTTGCTCAGACGGTAGAAGCGTTGAAAACACGTTTTAATGAAAGTTTGCTTGGTGAAAAAGAATTCCGCGGTGAAACCACTTTAACATTCAAGAGAGATGCGATCGTGGAGATATGCTCTTTTAGTAAGCAGGAACTCGCCTTCGATTATCTCTGCGACATCACAAGCACGGATAACTTCGGTGAAGACCCGCGTTTTGAGGTCGTTTACGAACTTTATTCGATGCAGACTGGTCAACATCTGCGTTTGAAATGCCAAGTGCCTGAGGAGGAATGTTCTATTGGCAGCGTGACATCCGTTTGGAAAACTGCCAATTGGCACGAGCGAGAAATTTACGATATGATGGGGATCCGCTTCAACGGACATCCTGACCTACGTCGCATCCTCATGTGGGAAGGATATCCCTTCTACCCTCTGAGAAAAGATTTTCCGCTGGAGGGTAAACCAAGCGAAATGCCTGACATCGCATTTTCTGACAAAGCACCTCTTGAGGGAGGACCATTTGTCACCTCACCGAGCAGTGCCACAACCAAAGACCGCGAGCCCAGAGCCCGACATGTTGGTGAATAGGCCGCACACGTTCATTTGATCAGCGGCATTTCGGCGAATTCCACTTCGACCCCCAAAAAATTTCGACACGGATCTCATGAAAACAAAATCTTGTCGGTGTAACCGGCTCGGCGTGGTTTTAAATCTTGCGCTTTTCGCTCTTTTGGTGGGTGGTTGCTCGACAGTTGAATCTCGAATTAAAGATAACCCGCACGCATTCGCTGCACTGAGCCCTCATCATCAGAGGCTGGTCCGCGCCGGAGTTGTGACCAACGGGATGCCGCAGGAGGCTGTTTACATCGCCTGGGGCAAACCTGATCTCGTCACAACCGGACAACGTCAGGGAAAACACGCCGAGACATGGTTTTATTATGGCACCCGAACTACCACCTCGATCGCATTTGCCACCGGGTTCGGTTGTGGTGCTTATGGGGCACTAGGCACAGCTATCCCCGTTACTTTGAATGAAGATGTTTTGCGAGCCTGGGCCGCTTTTGAGAACCGCGTGTTGGTGGCTTGGGAAAAAGCGAGACCCTAATGCCCCACCAATCGCATCCTTCGCAAGGCACCACTTCAGTCTGAATTTTTAATCCTACAAGCCGGGTTGAGAATTGTGAGGAGCCGGTCAAGGCAGATAGTATGGGTGGAAGAAATACTTTTTGGAGCTTGCCGGGCGCACCCAGAGAGTGAGAGGGAAAGTGAGTTTCGATCTGAATGTGGCGCAGCTGTGTCGGGGTGAAAGCCTTTTGGACGAGAATAAAAGGGCAGACGCTTTAGGATGGACGAATCTCCCTTAGCTTCCTCAGCCCAGGCGATTGACCTAACAATTCTTCATCGTGAAATTTAACCTGCGGGATTTTTGTATGTTTGTAGCGGTGGGGTGTGGTGAGGTAGATGGAAATTTTTAATATGACAAGCTTGACTTCGGGGCCGTCGAACGAATTTTTGTGCTAAGCAAATGCATAAGCGAAAACGACGCCTATTCCCAGGATTTTCCATGGCGTAATGACCTTGCAGCCGTAGCTCAACCGGATAGAGCATCTGACTTCGGATCAGAAGGTTTGGGGTTCGAATCCCTACGGCTGCGCCATTGGCAGTCTCGAATGAGAAGGGAGCGAGAGCCTTAATCTTTGACTGAGCGCCGAGCCAATTTGGTGTTCTGAAAGCGCACAGCACTTGACTTGCCGTGGGCATCCAAGCCTTCGATCTGACTGAAAATCTGGATAGCTGCGTCTGCTTTTGCCAGCGACTTTTTGTCGTATTGCACCAGGCTAGTGCGACGCTGAAACATCTCCACAGTGAGTCCTCCAAATGATTTTGCAGCGCCGCCGGTGGGTAGTGTGTGACTCGGTCCGGCGACAAAATCGCCGACAACCACCGGGGACCATCCCCCCAGAAAGATTGCCCCAGCGGTTTTGATCTGCCGCGCCATCGAGGTGTGGTTCTCAACATGCAACGCAAGATGTTCTGGTGAGAAGGCGTTGACGAGTAGCACAGCCTCGGCCTCATTAGAAGCGAGGACAAAGAGAGCATTTTTGTCGAGCACCTTTTCCAAAATAGCCCCGCGTTTCAAAGCCACAGCTTGTTTGGTGACTTCCGTCCTGACCGCATTGAGCTGGCGAGCTGATGTGCTGATGAGCAAGATTGCGCTATCGGGCCCATGTTCGGCTTGGGCGAGGAGGTCTGCTGCTGCCCACCGGGGGTTTGCTTTGGCATCGGTGACGACGGCAACTTCGCTGGGGCCCGGCAAGAGATCAATGGCTGTTCGACCGACCACCTGGCGTTTTGCCTCAGTCACCCAAGCGCTGCCTGGCCCGCAAATTTTATCCACCGCCCGGATGGTCGCTGTGCCGTAAGCTAGAGCTCCCACTGAATGTGCCCCGCCGATACGAAAAATTTCTGTTGCTCCGCACAAGACCATCGCACCAAGCAGCACAGGATCCATTTGGCCGTTTCCTTTGACAGGAGATACCGCAACGATTTCTGGAACTCCAGCCGCTTTGGCAATGGCTATTGTCATGACCGCTGTGGATACAAGCGGTGCAGAACCAGCGGGCACATAGATGCCCACCCGTCTCATCGGATCGAACCGTTCACCCACTACAGCTCCGTGGCTGTTCTTCATTCTCCAACTTTTACGCTTTCCCGCACGGGCGAAGGTTGTGACGTTGGAGATTGCCTCTTTGAGAGCGGCGCGCACGTCCGGCTCCAGACACCGCAGGGCATGAACTTTCTCATCTTGGCTCACCGAAAGCTGGGCGACGGTAAAGGTTGCGCCGTCAAATTCCTTCGCGAATTGCATGAGCGCATTGTCTCCGCCGCAACGCACGGCATCCAAGATCGCTCTTACTTTATCCACAAGACCAACCGTCGGTTCATATCGCCGATCGAGCCTTCGTAACACCGCATCCAAACCTATTTCCCGTGTTGAAAGAGTTTCCATTAGCATTTTCGTCGCATGATTCGCGGCAAAATTCAACCCAAGTGGATAAAAGGGGAGTTATCCGTTCGGAAGAACAAGAAGCTGCAATCGGTGCTCTGCGATGTCTTGGCTTGGAGTTTGAAACTCAAACCAGGCTGTGTTCACCGCAACGGCCTGCAACAAAATCCTGAATGAGCGGGTTCTTTGCCCCGCAAATGTCCGAAGGCAGCCCCACTTCGAGGATACGGCCTTGATGCAGGAACGCCACGCGATCCGCAATCTTCCACGCGCTGCCAAGATCGTGAGTGATCACAATTGAAGTGACATGGAAGCGGTTTTGTAGATCTTTTATGAGTCTGTCGATGCCATCCGTTGAGATGGGATCGAGACCGGCAGTGGGTTCGTCGTAAAGAATGCACTCTGGACGGGTGACAATAGCCCGAGCCAAGCCGACGCGTTTTCTCATCCCGCCACTGAGGTTAACCGGCATTTTTTTCTGCTGTCCGTCCAGACCGACAAGAGCAAGTGCTTCCCGCACTTTTTTTTCGATAACCTCTGGGTTGCGTTCTCCAGCTTCACGCAGTGGAAATGCGATATTGGCAGCCACATCGAGTGAATCGAATAGTGCAGCGCCTTGAAAGAGCATTCCAAATCTGCGCCGAACGGGAGCAAGTTCGCGTTCGTTGAGATCAGAGAGATTTGTGCCATCAAAGATAATGGTTCCTTCATCCGGACTCATTAATCCGATAAGCATTTTGAGCAAAACGCTTTTACCGCCACCGCTGCGTCCAAGAATCACAAGCGTCTCGCCTTTGCGAATTTCGAGATCAACACCGCGGAGCACCTTTTGTGAGCCGAGGGTTTTTTGGACCCCACGGATGAAAATGAGCGCCTCTTTCGATGCGTCGAGGCTGGCGGGTGGAGGCTGGGTAGCGCCTTCAATCATAGCACCGGAAAGATGATGTTGAGTCCCATCGTGAGGAAGAAGTTGGCGATAAGAATGATGAGGGATGACACCACCACAGCCTCAGTGGTGGCCCGTCCAACTCCAACCGCACCATCTTTGGCATCCAGACCCTGTTTGCAAGCCACGAAGACAATCAGCACCCCAAAGACCAGACCTTTCACGCAGCCGGTGACCACGTCGGTCCATGAGGTGAAGTGTAGCATGTTGTTTACGAAATACGCACCGGGGATACGGAGCAAATCCACTCCGACGAAATATCCAGCAAGGATGCCGACGGCGATGCATTCTGCAACTAACAGCGGCATCGAAATCATCATTGCAAGCGCTCGGGGCACGACCAAATAGTCTACCGGGTTCACCCCCATTGCACGCAGGGCGTCTATTTGCTCTGTCACTTTCATAGTTCCAATCTCCGCGGACATGGCCGCGCCGACGCGGCCGGCCACCATAAGACCACTGAGCACCGGCCCCAATTCCCGGCACATTGCGATGGAGACAATCGCCCCAACGGCTGATTCCATACCGACTTTGTTAAATTGAAAAAACGTCTGTGCCGCAAAGACGGCACCTGTGAATGCGCCAGTAACAAGAACCACCAGCTGAGATCGCCACCCGATATCGAGGATATGCTGTAAAAAAAGGCCCCATCTCGGGCGCCCCGCAAAGAGAGCCTCCAGAGCCTCGGCACCGAGAAGAATTGTCCCACCCGTCCCCGATGCAAATGCCACAAACCGTTTCCCCAGTCTGGCTGCCAAATTCCTCATGGCGTTGAATCTGTCTGTTGCTCTTCTTTTATAAACCGCCCTGGAATTGATAAAACATCCAAGGTTCGGTGCGCACCCTCCCCGAGCAGTTTGATACCACCTCCGAGCAGATTTCCGGCGTTATCTATGAGGCTTTCGGCACCTGTCGTTACGACCTCTCCAACCGCTTTGCCTGTTTCAACCACCTGGCTGGCGCCTTCACTAATAATTTTTTCACTTGTCTCCAGAGTACGCGTCATAACGGTGCCGATCCCTTTAAAAGCCGCATTGAGAGGCGCGGTCATGAGCCGACCGACCAGATCGTTCTCAGGTGAATTGAGTGGCCCTGCAACACGCACCTGCGTCCAACGATACCCGCGGTCTTCGCGCGAGAAAACCGCACTGGCCGCTCCGGGAAATCGTCGCAGCACATCAGACGGCAGCCCGAGTTCGAATAAGCCGTCAATTCTTCCACCGTCGGTGGTGAAAAAGCCCTCCACAGCGAGGAGCCCGTCAGATTCGAGCACAAGCTTTTGAACCTCCACCTGCCAAGGGTCCCCACCGCTCTTGAATGCCGCGGTAGCTTTGGAAAGTCGAAAGTCTGCGTATTCCGGCCGCCCGGTGAGGCGGGCGACTTTTTCCATCGGTGCACCTCCTCTGAGCCGGCCCCCGCTGAGTCGTATCTCGCCAGTGGCTGTGCCTCCGTTTAGCTTTACTTCGCCCTCAACAGCTCCGGTTAAAATAGGCTGAACGCCCGGGTGAAGAGAGGATGTGAAGTCGAAACCTTTCAATTTGAGCGCAAGTTCGGGTATCGGAAGAATTTTACCACTGACGCGTATCTCTCCATCCTCCGTGCTCCTTGTAGAGAGCTCGACGTTTTCGACAGCAAGTTGCCCTTTCTCGATGCGTATTGTGCCTTGAACCATAGCAAATTTGGGTAGAATAAGAGATGGTTTGAGCAACCCACCCTGCGCATCTATGATCCACTCACGCCCAAGCTGGCGCGCTGTAATCTTGCTACCAGTGAGGCTACCGGGACCGAACGGACCTGGCCATTTGATGTCGGCCTTGGCAAGATGAATTGCTCCCAGGGAAAATTTTCGTGGTGCAACGACTTTGCCGATCAAAGTGAGCAGACCGGCGGAAGAATTTTCGACTCCGGCGGAGGTGGGTGCTCTACGCTGAGGGGAACCAATAACGATCTGGGCGGACTCCACATTTACCGCACGCACATCCAGAATGCGTCGGGTCAGTTGACCAGGGCTAAAGCTCGCGTCGACCGATTTGAACTCGATTTTCTCAACAGATGCCTCGGCATAGCCATTGGCGATCAATCCCTCTGTATGGATTAATCCGAGCCCACGCCACTCGACCGGCAGAATGGATGTCTCAGCACGAAAAACATGACCTATGCCATATTCCAGCAGTTTTCGGAAATCTGCCCCGTTCAAGTAAGACCATCCCCAGATAGCACCGCCTACCAATGCGATGATACCAGCCGCAATCACGCTCACAAATACTCTGGCGGCCAATCCTCGTTGTTTTCCTCTCATGGTACAAACTGTGGCTCAGATGTGATCGGTTGACAACGTATCCCCGTCCAAATGCGTTTTGCCTCAGCGACCCGGCATCATTTCGAAGAGCAACCCACTCAGATAAGCCGTCTCAGGCACAAGGGCAAGGATTGGGTGGTCTCGTCCCTGAAAGAGACGTTGCACGACACGTGCGGAGCGCTTCACGTCGAGGAGCGCCTCGCGGGCCGTATCGAGCAAGAGTCCTTCGCTGACGTGGTGGGAACAACTAAAACTTGCCAGCAAGCCTCCGGGAGTGAGGAGTTGGAACGCTCGAATATGAAGTTCTTTGAATCCACGCAGAGCGTCTCGCCGTTCCTCACGGGTCTTGGTGAATGAAGGCGGATCGAGAACGATAAGATCATAGGTGGCTCCGGCACGAGTTTCTCGTTTAAGGATGTCAAAAACGTTCGCGCACTCGACCTCGACAGTGAGTCCGTTGGAGCGTGCTGTTTCGGTAATAATATCGGCAGCATTCTCCGAGGATTCGACGCACCGCGCAAACACTGCACCTGCATTGAGACAGGCCAGACCAAATCCGCCACGATAACTGAAGCAGTCGAGCACTCGCCGTCCGGGCGCGTGGAAGGCGATTTTTTCATAGTTTTCGAGTTGGTCGAGATACAGGCCGGTTTTGTGTCCTTCGAAAAATGTTTTTGGGTTTAACCGGTGAGTTACCCCGGCGATGTCAAATGCCAACTCTTGAGCTGGAGTTCCAAACAGAACACCGGTGCGGGGTGCCAGTCCTTCTGCCTTGCGAACAGGCGCCTCATTGCGCTCGATGAGGGCGTCCGGAGCGAGAACCTCACGCACTGCCTCCGTCAGCATATCGAGGCGAGCATCCATAGCCGCAGTGAGAGTCTGCAGTACAATAACCGATCCGTAACGATCAAGGATCACCCCGGGGAGTCCATCCGCATCGGAATGAACGATGCGGCGCAAGTCGGATCGCACACCCCAGTGGTTCCGCTCAGACTCCGCCAAAGCAATGCGACGCCGGAAAAAATCGGCATCGAGAATTTGTCTTTGGCGCGAGAAGCGCCGGGCGACGATGATGGAGCGTGGGTTGTAAATCGCAGAACCAAGAAGACGATTTCGACCATCTCGAACTGAAATGACATCGCCCGGTGAAGGATTACCAAAAGTCTTGAGTATTTCGTTTGAATAAACCCAGTCGTGGCCCCGGAGAATTCCAGCACGCGGTTTGACGATAATTCCGGACATGAGTCAGAATGATTCGCATGTTCCCGCGCATTTTGCCATTAAGAACACAAGTTATGCTTAAAAAGATTGACTAGATGTCAGGTTGACGGGAGAGAGTGAGTGGGTTGTCTGGGATTCGAACCCAGAACCAACGGCTTAAAAGGCCGCTGCTCTACCGTTGAGCTAACAACCCGACAAATTGAGATGCAGTCAGAGCCTTGAGGCGCGAAAATAAAGTATATCACGCCATGGGAAGATCCGCAAATCAATTTACGAAAAGTGAGGGCCGATCAGACTTCTCTCTCTTCGCAAAATGATCGATCCACAAGCTTTCATTACGACGCAAATATCTTTCTTGGAGAGGCATGTCAACTGAGTGTCAAATGAGGCCGGCATAAAATTCTTGCGTGGTTTGAACCCTCTTTTTTAGACCGGAGACACATAACGTTGAGTTTGGTCTGTATTCTCGCAAAATCCTGCTTAGACGTTGCAAACCGGCCCGGGTCTTTGCGTCTTCCGCATATCTCCCTACCCCCGGGGAGATATCAGCGGCATCTCTGCGGATTGTTTTATTCTGATTCTTCGGTATGAACAGGTTCTTCAGTTTTGAGAACAACGACCACTGGGCGGTGGTCACTTGCCGTAAACCAGAGCGGATGGTGAACGATAGAACAGGCGTTGTAAATAATGGCGGATCGAAGAGCCCTGCTTGCAAGGATGTAATCCACACGCTCGTAGCGGTCCGAACTCTCAGAGTAGAAAGTCCACTTGTCACCACGCGAATCCGTGGCACGAATGTCCCAGAGAAATCCTTCACTGCCGCGAACACCAAAGATCTCACGAACGGAAGGCTGGTCGTGGGTATCATTAAAATCGCCCAGAACCAAAAGGCGCACGTCAGGATGGGACTCGAAAATTTTGTCAACATGACGACGGAGTAGAATCGCCTCATTTCGTCGAATAACGGCCTCGCCCTGTGGCGCAGGGAGACGGCTTTTGAGATGAACGCCAACAACACGCAAAGCTGATGCGTCAGGCAGAAGCAAAGTGACATCGAGAATCCCCCGCCGCATTTTTTCCTCCACCCCGCCAATCAGATAAGGAAGAAGCGAGATGCTCTGGTCGGAGAGAATCGTAAACTTCGAGAGCAGCGCGAGACACCTTACGTCATCCGCGCCGCGATGGTGTTTGAAGTGAGCGTACTCCAGCCCGCCACTTTCGAGTCGGCTGCGGAAAAGCTGGAGTTGTGTCTCGTCTCCTATCTCCTGGATGAAAAGCACGTCCGGTCTGACAGAACAAATGATTGCAACGAGAGCCTCTATCTCTGGGGGAGTCTTGAGCGAGTCCGGGCTTTTTTTCCCTTCAAAGTGTCTTTCGTTTGAAAGAAAATTTCTCAGGTTGTAGGTCATAACAACAACGCGTGATTCCCTCCGTCCTTGGGTCTTGTCAGGGAGCGGTGCAGCGGGGAGATTCGCTCCCGAAAAAATCAATCCCCCTCCAACAAGCAACCTGGCTAGGAGGAGCGAACCAAACATCCCTCTCGGGAGAGAGTTACGCGTGGTTTGAGAATTAAAAATAAAAAAAATAAAAGCGATTCGCCTGCTACGCCCCGGCGCCTTTGTCAGCGTTAGAATTTTCAGCAGTCTCAATAACCGACGAATGATGCGGCTGGATTCCCTTTGGTGTTTCGCGACTTTTGTTGGGCAAATCCTGCTCAGCTTTCCGAATTTCATCCTCAATTGCCTGACGGGCTCTTTTGAACTCACCAATGCTGGCTCCGAGACCTCTCGCCAATTCCGGTAATTTCTTGGCCCCAAATAGAAGCAAAACAATAATAAAAATAAAAATCCATTCTGAACCGCCCGGCATGTTAAAAGCCAAAAATGGATCGGATGGTATCGACCACGGGAAGGAATTCATGGAAAAACCTACGCCGAAAGCCATCTTACGCAACTAAAAAAATGCGGGGCTCTGAGCCGTAAACAAAATCTTAGGCGCACCATCTCGTGCGTTAGAGAGTGCGATAATGAAATATGCCCTCAAACGGGCGGGTTAAAAATAGGTCCTCTGTCGCCACAGGAATTCTGAAAAGCAATCAACCGATTCGGATGACAAGAGTGTTCCCCTGCGAACGCAGTTTGGAGATGAATTGATTTTTTCTCACGCGAACCCCGCCGGGACGGTAGGGATTTTTCTCTCGTGTAAGAGCAAGCACACTACCGTTGAGTTCCACCGATTTCACGCCGCAGCCGCGGGGACCGACATGGTAGTGAACACGTGACGGGTGGTTTTCGAATCCGAAATCAGCACATAACCCAGTGAGTTCGTGCGGAATAACCGGATCAAAACCCACGTCGCGCCTGCCGATTCGGATACCCAGAAAGGATTGGACGATTAATCTTGCGGCAATTCCCGGCCCACTCGAATAAACTCGCCATCCGCCTTCGAGAGGCACGTCGCCACGCATGGCAGCATCGTAGTTGGTAAAAGCTTCGTAACGATCAGCGAATACCGCGTCGGAACTTGAGTAATAACTGTTTGACTGACGCGGCGCAGCCGAGGAGATCACTGCTTTAATACCAATTGGCACCGCCTGTTGCAAGGCGTGAAAAAATGTCGTAGCATCGCCATAACGTGCAAGCGCCTCGCAGTAACGCAAATGTGCGTGCGTGTACATTAAGCCGATTTCACGGCCAAAGAAACTGGCGCTTTCGGCGCGTTGAAAAAACCTTTGAATTCCCCCTCGATAAGCAAGTGGCTTATCAAACAAGCGAGCCCCATCTGGGCCGGTGAGGTGGTTGCGGATGATATCGAAATGCTTCGCTGCTTGAGCACGAGTGAACATGTCGTTGATCACCGCATGAATAATCGGCAGAAGGCTGTAACGAAGACCAGTCTGCTGATCGGCAGGATGCAGTAGCAGGTCGCGCGAACCATCTTTGTGAAAATAAACCAGCCCTGCAACCACATCATCCGAAATGAGCAGTTGTTGGAATTCATCTTTGACGGTCTCGGCTTCGCGACGCAGAGCGAGCGCGTCACCCTCTCGTCCGATGGTCTCCAACCCTTCTGCAAGAGAAATAAGGGTTTGATAGTTGAGGGTCACAGTCCATGCACTGCAGAGCCGGTCACGCCATTCTGGCTCTGCAGGCTGCAAAGCATCGTTCCAGTCGCCGTGACCATAAGCCGCCAGATGCGTGTCAGGAATAACCCTGCGCCGGATCAACTCCAAGGCGCAACTCACATGCTGCCATACAGTTGCGTGTTCTGCAGCTTTTTCGCCATCGGGATGGTAATAGGGAAGTTTCTCGTTTAAAAAAGATTCATCGCCTGTCGCAACCAGGTATTGTGCCAGAGCCAATAACGGCCAAAAGACAATATCACCGTGTGAATCACCAGGCCGGATATTACGTTCCCTTTCAAAGAACATAAACCATTGAGGCCAGTCGCCATCGGGGTTCTGCTGCCGGAACACCCGTGCGAGTAGGTCGCGTAACGGCTCAAATTGTCCCAGTGCCAAAAGTAACTCCACCGGCCCCTGGCAGACATCACGAGTGCCCCAACCACCGCCGGAATATTGTTCCAAGCCCCGCGGGGAGAGGTAATGGATCATGGAATTCTGCACAAACCACGGCAACATCTCATCCAAACGCGCCACCGCCACACTCAAAGGGTTTGATTGAGAGAAGGTCATCACAGGCCGCATGCGTTTGTCCCATAAAGCGCGTTGTTCCTGTGCCCCTCCTCCGGTCGTTGTCACTAATCGCCCCTCAAACGTTAGCGCAAATTCGCATGTCGGAAGAGTGCGGAGGCACAAATACGGTTGGTCTCGCGAAAGGCCATCCCCAAACAGGAGCTCATCACCACCGACGTGCTCGACAACCCCTATCTTAGGACGGATAAGAAAACCGCCGTTTGGAAACCGAACTCCGACATCACTTACAGGATCGGCCCGGACAAATATGGATTCCCCTTCGAATTGCCAAATCGCCGGAGACGACCTGCTCCCATCGTCACCGTTTAAGGCCACATGGTGTGCGAGTAGAAACCGGAGGGCGTTTCCCTCAGCGACACGGAGGAAAAGTCGGAGCTCATGGCAGTCGGCCGACGCCTCCGACACGACTTCAATCAACCCCGCCTGATGTTTGTAGAGCCAACGGCACCTCTCAGGTCGCATCTCAAAAGCAGACGCCACATCGAGCAGATGCCAAAAGCCATTAAACTCAACAAACACCCGCAGTCCATGGCTGCGAAACAACGAGAGGTAGCCGTGGCAAGTCGAGAGAAAGCGGTTTATACTCACATGGCCCTGCGTGACCATCGAGTGAAACACGCCACCCATCCAAACTGTTGATGTGAGAGCTGATTCGTCGGGAATAAGTGAATTGGCTGTACGCAAAATGTGGCCGTGCGGACGGAGAACACTCAGTTCTTTTGCCCTGAGGACAACATGAGTGTTTTCACCGATAAAAAAAGCCTGCAGCCCCTCAGGGCCGGCTTCTTCATGGCGTCGTTCTCCGCCGAAATAGACCGACACCTCCTCGTCCGACAACGACAACGCCGATAGTAGCGGACATGAAACGAAAAAACTTGGGCAAGGTTTGCTGCCCCTCGGCGTTTCAGTCTCAATGGGCACGTTAGCCTCTGGCAACTCAAAACTTCGCCTGAACCATCGCACGTCAGAGGACCCGGTGGCCTCCTTTTTGTCTGAAACAAAATAGCCCACAAAGCCAAAGCGTGCACTCTGACCGGGAGCAAGGGCGATCGCCTCATCCTGGATAGCCACAAGCGAATGTTCATGCTGAAGCCGTTTGCCAGGTAAAGCACCTTTTAACCCTTCAAACAAGCAGCCGCGTCGGTTAGCAAAGCCAAAAACCTGCAGTGCATCTGTGGCAAAGGAAATACCGCGCCGTAGAGAACCGATTACAGTCCAGGGGAAACAGCCTCCCATTCGTTGGTTCTGTCGCGACGCAACAACTATCCCGTGTTCGGCCTCTTCAAGCGGCGAATGATCAATATATTGGCTGACGTAATACTCATTGAGCCGGATTGCACCGTAATTTGCCAGACCCAGATCTTGCAAATAGACCAGGTCACACAAAACTCCTGATCTCCCGTTATTTTCAAGAGTGACATGCCAAAACCACGCCGGTTCGGTTCTGGCAAGCAGAAACCGGATGCGAAACACAATGTCCCCCGAACGGCCCACCGCATAGAAACCCGTCTCGTCACTTCCAAAGACGGATGGCGCCCAAGGGCCAATCAGCGGCGTGATGAATTCTTCAACGCCATGTTGTCGGAGGTAGATGTTTGTCAAACCACCCTCCATCTCGTTGCCAAGAAAAAGGTTCAAAACAATTTCGCCGCAATTCATCCGACGCAGTGAACCGTTCAGGTTGAATTCGGCAGTTATTCCGGAGGGACTACTCAAGTGGATGGGCGTGTTCATAATCTAAAAGGGTCGAATCACCTCCTCGTGGTGTTGAGAGCGATCCGCACAACAGCAGGAAGCTCGGTAATGATTAATTCACTACCGAAAGGACCGTAGCTGAGTGCTCCGTTTATCTCCGCCTGCACTGCCGAATGCATCTCGCACGGTGGGCAGAGAACCACCCCGCCAGGTGGCGTGTCCAAAGTGCCGGCGACACGCACCTCCAGCGTGTTGCTACCTAGGTTGCGCATCTCAAGATCGAGAAGGCCAAACCAAGTTGGCAAACCGAACACCGCAATTCCTTCTCTCTCAAACCATCTGTGATCCAGCCCAGCACCCACCACCAAGGAGTTGTCGGCCTCACGCTCATACGCAAATAGGCTTGCAAAAGCAGACATCCACTCAGATGAGATCCAAGTGTGAGGCACATCCCCAAGATGCCCCGGGCTTCGCGGATCTTTCCACGAAATCTCAGGCCACTGATTCCATCCCACAGGGCGACGATCGCGCAGAAAAAAATCCACCAGCTCTAGTGCATCACTCCTGCGCCCAAGCCGCACCAAGGCTTTAATGATACGGATTTCATATGCACTGTAGTTCGTCCAGGCCATCTCTCCGGAACGTTTTTTGCGAAAATCACGCATGTAGAGTTCAAACATCCACCCGAGTTGTTTCTGAGGAAGAATATCGCCCAGGCCAAGCAGAGCCACTGCATTTGCAGTGGCAGTAGGGTCGAAGTCAGCCCATTCAACCGATCCGGGAATGTAGTCCAGACCCCTCGAAGAGATAACTGTCGCGAGCGACTTTTTTATGTCCTGCTCAAATTCCTGCGAAAATTCGCCAAAACTTTTCGCCTCCGCGTGGCACCCCAGCTCAAGAGCAATCGCCCATGCATCTCTGAGTCCACGCAAAGCCCAGAAATCATCCCAATACGAATGCACCGGATGCGCGAGGTAACCTTCATGACTGGCAGACTCAGGCAACAGCCCGAAACGATCCCGCTTTTCACAAGTTCGATAGTCCGTTCCCTTACGCTGACTCCGCAGCGTTTCAATATAAAAGGCCGCGCGCCTAATGTGCGGCCACATCCTTAAAAGAAAATCGCGGTCTTTGGTGAATCGGAACGATTCATACACACCAAAAATCAGTTGCCCATGACTATCATGCTCCACAAGCCAATCGGCTCCATCACGATCCACGCAGCAAGGGACGAAGCCATCTTCCCGCTGGTAAGGCGCATACCATTCCACAAAATCCCGTAAAGCCCGCATTTCGCCGATTCGATGGAGGGCGGCCCCGATCATCACGCCGTCCCGGATCCATGACCGGGTGTAGCGTCGTGGCCCCGGTTGAATAGCAGGGCCGTCGCGGTTGATGAGAATATGGCCTGCGGCTGTCCGAAAAGTCTCCGCCCCATCCCTTGCAACTCCCTCCGGCAGCACGAACCGCACACCGCAGAGTCGTTGGCGAAACATCTCCAGCGCTTCTTCAAATATCCTCGCACCATCCGAGCTCGATAATTCCCACATCCATCCCTCTTCCGCATCGCCATTCATAGGAACGGCGAGATAAATTTCCGCACTCCCCCCGGCTGGAATATCAAAATCAAACCGCATCGCACCCGAGGCGTAGCCCATTCGATCCTCGATCGTAACCGCGCATGGCAGATTATCGCGCGCCAAATATTCCACAATATTCCCCTGTTCAAATGTACTCGCACCAACCGAGGCAGGTCGTTGTAGCGGCACAACAAACTCTTTCATGTTCACACGGGCAAAAGCATTTCCAAAACAGAGATGCGTAATTGGGCTGACTCCACCTAGACCTTTCCAGGCCTGCCATGGTGGGTTCACTTGAAAAGGACGAATCGCGATAAACAGTCGAGGCTCCAGACGATGCCTCGATCGGTTGCAAACACAGTATCGCACAAACAGAGCCTCTCGCTGTAACACAACACTTGCAAAGCAGGTTATATGAAGCTCCACCCCCTCCACTTGCCAGCACACTGTGGGGAACGGCAACCCGTCGGCCTCCAGCCGTGCTGTTGTCGCGGCATCTGCCCATGTGAACAAACGGCCATTGATTTGGATAAATGGTTCAATTGACCCGCTCCCTTTCTTGGGCTCGACCTGTCCTTCCTCGTTGATGAGTGCACAAGTGCGACCCTCAGGTAACCCGACGCAAGTCCAGAAGCTTTGTTCACGCAACATATAACGCGGAAACCATCCGCGCGGGAAATGAGCTGCGACAGAGTGGAAAAAGTCCGTAGGTGACCGCGCGAAATCATAAGGCTGCACTTCGATGCCACGAACGCCAACAGGGGTGGTAAATGTAAGTCGTAGATAACGCGATTCACAGTCTGGCAGCGGAATAAAGCTGAGCGCGCCACGGTCGTCCTCAGCCGCGTAAAGTCGCCGCCAGGAGGATAAGTCATTTGAGACCTCGACCGAGTAAGCACGCGACACCTGTTCGTCGGCCCATGAAACAACAAGCCCCCCAGATTCACGAGGCTCCTGAAAATCGAGCATCAACCACGGATGACTCTCCCCAGGCGCGGCACGCCAAATAGTCTCTTCTCGTGGAGCGAGCACATGCTCCGGAGCGGTTCCCGGGGCAAACCCAGACGCATAAGCCACAGGGGAAAGGGTATTCGTGCAATCATCAATTCGAAACCGCTCAAGCCAAACGACGCCTTTTCCTCCGGGCGGTGCGCATAGCACAAACTCCACTGCCCCCGTTTCCCGGATCACCCCGCCCCCTGCTGGACCCCACGCAAACGGAATCTGGCTAGCGCGCAATGTGACATCCCTCCCGTCAGGAGTAAACGCAAAGCCCTCATCCTGCCAACGCCAGACATTCTTACCTGACGAGTCCACCAACTTCAACTCCAGCTTGTTGGCCGGGGCATCCCCCCTCACGCGGAATGTGATAGAAAACATCTCAGGCAGAAGCAAGGCGATTTGCTTACGGGCTACCACAAAGCCACCGCCGCCTTTAAAATCGAAATCAATCCGCAAGGAATCGTTTTCCGCAGAAAGAATTATCTGCGCCTCACCAGAAGCCACTGGCATCCATTCGGAGACATCCGAGAAATTCTCCACCAGAATAGGTTTTACTTGCTCTGCACACATCAGGGTGTTGCCCCTTCCCCTGGTTGGGTTAGCACTCCCACACGAGTGATTCGCGCCATCTTCAAGGCGTCCATTACCGTCACCAAATCCTGAACAGGCAGCTGATTATGAGCTCGCACCACCACCGCAACTCCCGGTCGCTCCACCGCAAACCGCGCCAACCGCACAGCCAATTCTGTTTGCCCAAGGGGTTCACCCTCAAACGTCATCTCCCGCCGAGCGTTGATCGATAAAATCGCCGCTTTTGAGTTGTCTCGTTGGTCTGGCGGCGCACCACTCACCGGAATGACAAGGTCACTGCTGCTCTCAATAAAGGGTGTGGTGATAATGAAAATAATAAGGAGCACAAACGCCAGATCGAGCAGCGGCGTCACATTAATTTCCGACACAGTGCTTAAGGCGGCGCGTTTGGAAAACCGTCTCATCCGAGCACTCCTCTCTTTTCCAGTCCACCTGCGTCATGCCTGACATAGCGGTGGCCTAATTCTGATGAGAGTTCCGCCGCAAAATTTTCCATCTGCACATTCAATCCTTTGAGGCTGGTGACGAGAAAATTATACCCAAACATTGCAGGAATCGCGACAAGCAACCCCAGCACCGTCGTCACAAGCGCACCGGACACGCCGGGAGCCATCGCCTGAAGACTCGCACGTCCAGTCACAGCAATTCCGGCGAACGTATCCATTACCCCCCACACCGTCCCGAGCAAACCAAGAAATGGAGCTCCGCTCACTGCTGTCGCCAGAAGAATCATCTTGTCCTCCAGCCGGAGCGAAGTCTCCCCGACCGCTCGTTCCATGGCAGAGTTCACAACTTCCATTTGGGCCGGACTCAGGCGATCGGCTAATTCAAGGCGCGCGGCAAAGGTCTCATCAAGCTCCGGCGAACCGAGTAATTGAAACGCCACCTCCCGACAGCCCGCACGATAGACAACAAAACTTGGGCTCTCATCAAAGCGCACTCCGTCGCTGTAAAGACGCATAGGTTGCCGATCTTCACGAAAGGCTTTTAAAAAAGCCGCGTTCGCACGCTGTGCCGCTCGAACGGTCCCAAGCTTTGTCAAAATAACTGACCAACTAAAAACTGATCCCAACGCCAGCAAAATAATAATAACCTTCCCAGCCAGATTTGCCTGATCAAAGGCAAAAAACAATCCAGTGGCTGCAAGCGGAACACTCAGAGCGAAAATGGAGGTAGAAATATTCATTCATTCTCGGGCTCTTCGAACGGGCACGACAATCCGCACGGCAAACCCTTTCCAATCATCACAAAAAAGGGTCAACTTGCAACACCCCAACTTCTCTTCTGTTCACCTTTGTAAGATGAACCTACATTTCGCATGTTAAAACCTTATCTTGCCCCAGAATCAACCAGAGCAACGCAATGCAAATCGGCGAAGACAAAAGTCCATTTTCTGCGAAATATTTCATCTCGAACAAGGGACCAACTATAAAGCCTTACTCGACCAAGCGAGTCAGCACAATCTTTTCCAAGACAACCCGAATAAACGATTGTGCAACTACAGATACCATCTTTCGTCCAGGCCAACTTTGTTCGCCCGGAACCAGGGTTCCCTATCTGACAACTCGCGCCACGGGCAACCTTGAGTTGCGATACTCAGCATAACATATCCAATGTGTCTCCCAAAACATGGAACTGAGCTCCTTAGAAAGGAAAGAATTGAGCCAAATGAGCAGAGATCGCTGAGGGCGTCTTGGGGATGTTCGCAAAGCAACAATGGTGCTTGTGGGTGGGCCTCCAAAGCTTCTGGCGCTCGGGCAGTTGCCCACCGCGAATCTGTAGTGGAGATAAGCTCATCCGTTGAAGCAAACGCTTTATTGCGAGCCGCATTCCACGACGTTTCCCTTGACTTTTCAGCTAGCACAAAGTAAGGAGTCGCAGTAGGCCAGCAAGCCTGCCGAAGCGGGCATCAACGAACGGGCTTTCCATCATGAGCCATCCGACCAAAATACCCAGTGGAGCACTTGTAAACTACCCGGAACCCTTTTGGTTGTCCATTGCCTCCACGTCGCGCGGGTCTGAGGCAAGGTCGGGCCGAGGCTTTTGAGGGCATGGCAAGGTCAGAGAAGTTTAAGTTGATTTTGGATGGGGGGAGGGAAAACGCCAACAATCACCCAAGGGTGAGGGCGCGGCTGTGCCACTCGTAGGTGGTCCCGAGGAAGAGATAAAGGTCCTTGGCGAAGAAGTCGGTCTCGTATTTGGCGCGGACTTTTTCCAGTGCCTTGCATTCATTTCCCTGCGCCCCTTTCAGGCAATTCCAGTAAAGCATCCCGATTTCCCAATCCAAGATCCGCATCCGAGATTCGCGCCCCTGTTTGTCTGCGAACCGGTAATAGAAAACCCAAGGGAGTTTTTGGGCGAGACGGAAGTCGTCATGGCTGACTGGTTTGTTGAAAAAATCCCGCTGCCGCAGTTGGGCCTCCACGGCAGCCAATTTCGCTGCATCCCAGCCAGCCTCTTCCGCCGCCTGCCATTACTCGTCCCGATGGTTTCACCGAGGGTAATGTCGTCCCGATCCGCCGGGCTGAACGACTCGGGACGCTTGTCCTTCGTCCGCCGCACCAGGGGCAGATCCACCCAGGTCCATTTGGCGAATTGCTGGCTGTGGTCCATCAGCCGGAACGGCACTGGGTAGATACGCACCCATGAACCGTCTTCCCTGAACACGGCCGTGCAAACCAGCTCGGCGTAGCTTTGCGAAAGAGTAGGATAGGTTTTGACGGTGATCAGGACTCGTTCGCGCTTCATAGGGCGGCGTTATAGGTGGTGGGGCGTCAAGCTATCACCGGCCATCCCCATCCGCTCCAGTGCCTCAGCCACGCAATGACGGTGACACTGGCAGGGTGCGGCTTCGTAACAGGTGAGGGCCACATACTGGCCGTCCCGCACCATCCAATCGCGGATTTTTTCGAGAGCAGCGGTCTGGTGGGGCAAGCTCTTGCGCTAATACTCGGCAAACAGCGCATCGTAATCCGCCTGGGTTCGCAGGTCGCGGCGCTCTTGGAATTCAATCCCCAACTCCGGCAGATGTTCGTAGCGGATGCCCACGCCTTCGCACGCATGGCTCAGGGTCTTTTTGGCGAAACCATACTTCCGGCTCAATGGATTCCGTCGCACATCGCACAAGAGCGTCACGGAATGTTTGAGTAAAAGATTCAGATACGCCTCCAGACTCCGGCCCTCGTAACCGATGGTTATCAGTCCGGCCTTGGCCTTTTGGGGGCGCGCCTCCTTCACGCGCTGGCGCGATTCGGCATCATGCAGAACCTTTTCCAAGATCTCACTGCGCGTCGCGTAGAACGGATATTTCCGGTATTGCTCCGCGATGAGCGCATTGCCACGAAGATGGGCGTAGTCGCCGCAAAAGCGTGCCACCACCAGCGGCATCACGGCGCTCTTGCGGGCCGTTTGCCGCCCCGCATCCGTAAGTTGCCAAAAATTCTCGTCATCCGTTAGGAAGCCGGATTCGGTCAGCCGCCGTTTGTCCGCGTAGGACGTGAAGGAAAATGCACCGAACTTGTAGGGCACAAACTCGTAGCTGGGCGATGCCTCGCCTTCCTGGGTGTAAAGGAACAGCAGCTTTTGGAAATCCGTGTTTGCCACCGGCCCGCCGAGGGCATCCAGCAGGGTCAAAAGCAGGCGTTGGCGTTCAAATAGCATAATTTAGATAACTAACATTGTTCGCTCGATTAGAAAAGTAAAGGAATCAAGACTCCTGGGTTTTGCCCCGCACGCGGTGGAGCACGTAGTTGGCATTTGCCCTCGCACTGCAGTTTCCGGTTACGAGAAACTGTCGCAATTTAATAATCCGCACCACAAAGGCGTAGTTTTTGGTCTGATCGGGGTTATCCGACATCTTCATTTCGATGTCAGACGCGATTGATCTTTTTATCTATCTTCTCCCGGCATTTTGCGATTTATCATTCGGCATTTTTAATCGCCCTGTGGTATCCCTCGATCTCTGCAACGCTCTGCTGCGGTTCCTCCAGCGGCAGCAGCGGGATTTCGACCCGAGAGAGAACCTGATGAAACAGCAGCGCCACACAAGTCGGAAGGGCGCGACCCTCGTCCACCCGAAGACGCGTTATGTGGTTGGAGTCATGGGCGCACTCCGTAAAATCGCAGAGGTATGTCTTGCCCACAAGTTGGGAAGTGAGAAGTGATATTGCGAAATGTAAAAGAGTGCGGCGGACTGAAGGGGCGGAGTCATTAGGTATTTCTCCTTTTGTGTTTTCTTTTGCCGTTTTGATTGAGGTGATGATGCTGGCGATAAGTGCACAGGCTTTCTAGTGAAGAAGACGCAGGTGCTCAGGAGAGACTGAATCCGATTCCATGATGTGTTCGAGTCAGTATTGAGTTTCTTCGAGTTCCTTGTGGTGTCGCCGCGTATCGAGATGAAGTCGGCTTTCGATTTTACACGACACGCCACAACGGTAGTTGGCGGAACCGAACGGTAGACGCAAATGGCCCAGGCGAAACTAACCTTATTTTCGTTGGCGATTTTCCAAGAAGGGCTTTGTTCTCAGGGGCGAAGCTGATGTTAATGCGATCCCCCGCATCACTGGAGATGAGACGGCACGGTTTTAAGAGGGGATTGTTGGTGATGCAAAAGAGTGCAGCTTTTCGTCTAAGGAACAGGCCAAAAGGTCGGGAAGATCTCTGTCACACGCCGGAAAATCTCTGAGCCTCGTGACGAAAGAAGAGTGAAAAAGTGGGCTAGTCGTCGTCAAGATATTCTTGGAGCGATTCTGCACATGGTTAAACACATGGCGATTTATTCGCGTGATATTCCGGCTTACGGAGCGAAAGCCAGCGAATTGATCGGTCTTTAACTCAATCCTCCGGCTCATGCTGCTGTGTTCTATGAGAACGAGTGGACCGCCATCCCAGCTCTCGACCGTCTGGACCACGTGGGCACCTCTCTCGTCAGACAGCGGCAAATGGCATGGCTTCGACTCCAATCACCACGGCACGCCTGCTCTCTCTCTGAGCTCTGAAGACAATCAGCAAAGAAGTATTAGCCAGAAAAGGCAACGGTCAAAGAAGAGTAGCGTTTGTCCGGTTTTTCGAGGGCCTGTTGGCCACGGTCGAGCTAAATAAAGAGCTACACATCAACACAGACAACTTCTCCACCCATGAGGGCAAGCTTTTTTTCACACGCCAAAAAGCCAACTCAGCGGGCAAATTCATTTACCACCGACCTATTCTCCCGGCTTAACCAGGTGGAGATTTGTTTTTCAAAAATCCAGCGCAATATCATCACCTGCGGCATCTTCACATTCTAGGAGAGCTTACGCAGGAAGATCATGTGTGGTAGTCGTCATTTAAATAGACCTACAATCCCATTTCAAATGGAGTTATATAAATCGACCCGCACTAATTGGTTGCCTCGTTCAATTACATCTGAAACACTCTACAAATCACTCACCTGTGACCAATCTTTTTGGGACGTTACCTGGGTGGTGTGTGTTGGGAAATTTCCTTGCATTCGAACAGAAGAACTCGAATACAAAAAACTCTTATGCAACACCCTCAGCAGCCGCGTTCGGAAGTGGTTCAATCAGAGAGAGAGTCGAGGCGGCAAGGTATTCGCGGTTGAGCCGGGAAATGACGTCCACTTTAATTTCCGCAGGACAAACTGCTTCGCATTCGTAATGGTTGGTGCAGTTGCCAAAGCCTTCCTCGTCCATTTTTGCAACCATCGAAAGAACGCGTTTTCGGCGTTCAGGTTGGCCTTGAGGCAGAAGGGCAAAATGAGAGACTTTTGCGCCGACAAAAAGCATGGCTGACGCGTTCGGGCAAGCGGCGACACAAGCGCCACAACCAATACAGGCTGCAGCGTCCATGGCGAGATCTGCTTTATTTTTGGGGATGGGGATAGCGTTTGCCTCAGGCGCGGAGCCTGAGCGAACGTTAATAAAGCCCCCGCTCTGCTGAATGCGATCGAATGCTGAACGATCAACTACGAGATCACGCAGGATTGGGAATGGTTTGGCACGAAAAGGCTCTATAGTGATGGTATCGCCATCACGGAAATGGCGCATGTAAACCTGGCATGTTGTGGTCGCACGTCCAGGTCCGTGGGGAGTGCCGTTGATGACAAGAGAACACATTCCACAAATCCCCTCGCGACAATCATGGTCAAATGCTATTGGGTCACCACCTTTTTCGAGAATTTTTTCATTAACAATATCAAGCATTTCCAAAAAGGAAGCATCGTCAGGAATTCCCGGTGCATCATACTGTTCGAACCGTCCGGTGGCAGACGAATTCTCTTGTCGCCATACTTTAAGTTTTAGATTCATTTCTGAGCTTGAATGGTTATTTTTGAAGAGGATACGTTTTTCGGTCAGGGCAGGAAGCGGCTCATTTATAACTGCGAGTTTGGAGACTGACCGACTCGAACTTGAGTTGTTCCTTGTGGAGAACGGGTGGCGTATCTTCGCCGGTGTATTCCCAAGCAGAGACGTGGGCGAAGTGATCGTCATCGCGGAGAGCTTCTCCGTCGGGCGTTTGATACTCCGTGCGGAAGTGCCCCCCACAAGACTCCTCGCGTGCGAGTGCATCGCGGCACATCAACTCGGCAAACTCAAGGAAATCAGCGACTCGACCGGCTTTTTCGAGTGATTGGTTGAGTTGCTCACCCTGGCCGGGGACGAAGATATTTTTCCAAAATTCTTCCCTCAGGGCAGGGATTCTACTGATTGCCTCCTCAAGGCCAGCTTTGTCACGGGCCATGCCGCATTTGTCCCAGACGAGCATACCAAGTTCGCGATGGAAGGAATCAACCGTTCGCTTGCCTTTGATGGAGAGCAGGCGGCGGGTGCGGTCGGCGACCTCGAAGCGAACTGATTCGAACTCTGGGTTTTTGACGGTCACACTGCCCGGCTTGATAGTAGCGAGATAAACCGGAAGAGTGTGAGGGATGACAAAATAACCATCGGCCAAACCCTGCATCAAGGCGCTTGCACCAAGACGGTTTGCGCCGTGGTCCGAGAAGTTAGCTTCGCCCAAGACAAACAGCCCTGGAATATTGCTCATGAGATTGTAATCCACCCAAAGGCCGCCCATGGTGTAATGGACAGCGGGATAGATCATCATAGGGGTTTTATAACCGTTTTGTCCGGTTATGTTCTCATACATCAAAAAGAGATTTCCGTAACGTTCCCGTATCACATGCTCGCCAAGACGTTTGATCGAGTCAGAAAAGTCTAGGAACACTCCTAGCCCTGTTGGAGCAACACCGCGCCCGTCATCACAAGCCTCTTTGGCCGCGCGGGAGGAGATATCCCGCGGGGCGAGGTTCCCGTAGCTTGGGTATTTACGTTCGAGATAATAATCACGCTCTTCCTCAGGGACGTCCACGGGGCTCATTTTACCTTCGCGGATTCTCGCGGCAGTCTCGCGTGATTTGGGGGCCCAGACCCTTCCGTCATTTCGGAGGGATTCGGACATCAGGGTTAGTTTGGACTGGTAATCGCCGCTGACAGGAATACAGGTGGGATGGATCTGAGTAAAACATGGGTTGGCAAAATAGGCTCCGCGTTTGTATGCGCGATAGGTTGCGGTGACATTGCAGCCTTTGGCGTTCGTCGAAAGGTAGAACACATTTCCGTATCCCCCCGTGCAGAGCAAGACGGCATCCGCGGCATGACTTGAGATCTCACCCGTAACCATATTGCGGACAACAATCCCTTTGGCGTGTCCGTCCACAACAACGAGGTCGAGCATTTCAGTCCGCGGAAACATCTGCACCCCGCCGTTTTTAATTTCTTTCACCAGAGCCGAATAGGCGCCAAGAAGAAGTTGCTGACCGGTCTGTCCTCGGGCATAGAATGTGCGGCTGACTTGTGCACCACCGAAGGAGCGGTTGGCCAACAGCCCGCCGTATTCACGAGCGAAAGGGACCCCCTGCGCAACACATTGGTCTATGATGTTGACGCTAACCTCAGCCAGACGGTGCACGTTTGCCTCGCGTGCTCGAAAGTCGCCTCCTTTAATTGTGTCGTAAAACAGGCGATAGACGCTGTCTCCGTCGTTTTGATAATTTTTTGCGGCGTTGATGCCCCCCTGCGCGGCAATGCTGTGGGCGCGTCGTGGACTATCCTGGTAACAAAAACATTTTACTCGATAGCCCTGTTCGGAAAGAGTTGCAGCAGCGGAAGCTCCTGCCAGGCCGGAGCCGACCACGATAATTTCGAAACGGCGACGGTTGTTCGGTGCGATGAGCTTTGAGTTGAAGCAATGCTCCTGCCACTTCTTCTCTAATGGGCCGGGTGGAACTTTGGAGTCGAGTTTGCCGTTTGTCATAAAGCAGCGGAGGTTATATTGAGGCTTTTTTGTTGGCTGGTTTGCGAAGTGTTAGATGGCTGACGAGGTCATTTCGGCAATCCATGTTTGAATACGATCACGGAGAATGGGATCGAAGCGTAACCGATGAAAATAGCCCAGCCGAAAACCCTGGATCCGACAGCAAGAAGAGAGCGCATACGGTCGTTTCGAAGTCCGAGGGTTTGCAGGAAGCTCCCAGCCCCATGGGAAAGGTGCATTCCAAGAAGAAAAACCCCAAACACATAGAATCCTGCGATGGCAGGGTAGGTAAAACCTGCGGCCATCATACCGTGAACATTATGGACAACGTGAGGTTTATCTTTGGCTAGTGGGATACCCCAATGCTTGTCAATTTCTACTTCATGGGGCAACTCTTTGCCGTCCTTGGTAAGAACCGCTTTGTTGTATTCGTGCCCCGGCACCACTCGAACGGTGAAGTGGAGGAGGTGAAAAATGATAAAACTAAGAAGAATCAACCCACTGACGGCCATACTGCGCGAGGCGACTGTTGAAGCGCGGTAACCAGGAACAGCATAGCGTCCAGTGCGTGCCCGTTTATTTTCAAGTGCGAGAGCAATGGTGGCAACGATGTGGATGCTAACGACAGCAAGCAGAGCAAGACGAATCAACCAGAGCAATGGTCCGAGACTTTGAAGTTTATGCCCATAAGCGTTGATCCACTCGGGTGGAAGAAAAAATTGAAGATTCCCAAGCAGATGTCCGACGACAAAGAGAATGAGGAGAAGACCTGTGAGAGCAACAAGATATTTTTTACCGATTGAAGAGGTGAGAAAAAAAATGAGTGGTCTCATCGGAAGAGGTTCGGGAATCTGATTTCAGGTGTCTATTATAGCTCATCGACAGACGGCAGATTGCCTGACGATAATTGAATGATATTAGGGCAACTAATATCTGTCAAAGAATTTACAAGAATAATGCGTTTATTCCGGGGCATTTGGATGCGCCAATCTCAGATCAGCTGCGTTTTTTTGCCTGTCACAGCCCGCAAGCGCCGTGGATAAAACCGCGGATTTTCTAAAAAGAAGGCGTTGAAGAGTCGATTTTCGCATTGAGATCCCTCGTCGTTTCATTGGAAAGGAGATGTTCCAATTCACGAACGCGACGATCGAACAGGTCAAGGGTTTCGAAGACAGGCTCGGGGCTTTCCATGTCAACACCGGCGGAGCGAAGCGTCTCGAGGGGGTCACGTGAACCTCCGCTGGCAAGAAATTCCCGATAACGTTCGACCGCTCCGGGCTGCTTTTCGATCACCCCCCGGCTCAGGGCAACTGCTGCAGAGAGGCCCGTCGCATATTTATAAACGTAAAATGCGTTGTAAAAATGCGGAATCCGGAGCCATTCGAGCGAGAGTTCATCGTCGAGACAGAAATCCTTGCCGAAATAAACCTCAAGCAGCCCACGGTAAGCGCTGCGGAAAGTCTCAAGCGTTAACGCCTCACCGTTTTCCTCCATTTCGTGAATGATTTTTTCAAACTCCGCGAACATGGTCTGGCGAAAGACTGTGCCGCGAATGTCATCAATTTGCCGGTTGATGATAAACGCGCGCATAACGGAGTCGCTGGTGGTTTCCAACAGGTAATGTGTGAGCAACTCCTCGTTGAAAGTTGAAGCGACCTCAGCGAGGAAGATCGGGTAGCGGTGATCCTGAAATCGCTGTGCCCGCTGGCTGTACAAACTGTGCATCGAGTGCCCCGCTTCATGGGCGAGTGTGTAGATGTCGGCAAAGACATCCTCTTTATAGTTCATTAGGATATAGGGGGGATTGCCGTAACTGCTGGAGGAGAAAGCCCCACTCCGCTTCCCTTTGCTCTCGTAACGATCCACCCAGCGTGAGGCAAACCCGGCGCGCAGGTCGTTGACATAATCGGCACCCAACGGTGCGAGTGAATTAAGCACGAGTTCGGCAGCTTCATCGAATGTTTTCCGCATGGTCATTTCGGGCACCACCGACACATAGGTGTCATAGAAATGAATGTCAGGCAGCCTCAGAAGTCGTCGTCGCAACTCATAATACCGATGCAAAGCATCAAGCCGCGAGCGGACTGCCTCAATCAGACTGGTGTAGACTTTAACCGGAACGTTATCGGGAAAAAGAGCGGCTTCGAGCGCCGAACCGTAGCCGCGGGCTCGCGCACGAAACACATCACCCTTAACAGAAGCCGCCAACGCTGCGGCAATAGTGTGTTTGTGTTCTTCGAACTCTTTGTAATACTGACGAAAAGCCCGCTCGCGAAGTGGTCGATCTCTCTTTTGAAGAAACGAAGAGTAGCCCCCATGACTAAGCTCCACCTCAGCACCGGTCTCGTCTGTAATCGTGCCGAACTTCATGTCCACATCAGTGAGTTGACCGAAGATATCGGTCGGCCCTTGCAGCACCGGCGCGGCAAGAGCCATCAACCGTTCCTCCACCTCGCTAAGCGTGTAAGGTTTAAAGCGCCGTAGTTTCTCAAGGTAAATTCGCCATTCGACGAGCTCCGACGCAGCGAGATATGATGCGAAAATATCGTCAGGAATAGCCATGATTTCCGGCTCGACGAATGATGCTACTTCGATGGCTTTACCCAGAGCATTGAGCAACCGACCTTCCCGTTCGAGATAATCAGGATTGGCCCCATCCTCGCTTGTTTGCAGCGAGGCATATTGCCCCAGCCGTTCAGCTTGTAGGTCGAGACTTTTCCGAAACTCAAGACATTCAAAGAGCTGCGCTGGACCATTTCCCAGAGTGCCACGGTATTGAGCGATTCTGGGGTAACGATCGAGGAAAGATCGGAAACATTCCTCCCACGCCTCCGTGGAGGCAAACAGTGGACGGAGGTCCCAACGATCGGATTCAGGGATTTCTGCGCGTGATGGCAAAGTTTTCACTAAGGATTCGTTTGTGGACTAGAGTTAAAGGATTAAAAGCATAAAACACGCGGTCGGGCAGCGAAGTCAAGGTGCCGTTTGTACGCGAAGTAAAAAGATGTACTGACAAAGGCTTCTGAAATTAGCCGACCGTACGTTGACAAAGAATTTTATCTTCAATACGAAATACCTTTTTGCATTCCGTTAATCAGCCTGATTATTTGGGCTTAATTTTTGATCTTGCTCTGGTTGGTCATTGTTTCTCAAACAAAAATCTGCAGACTGGAGTTTATCGCTGTTGTTTACAACTCGCTTGCGCCCTCGTGTCGAGGTCGGACCTCAAGATCGAGTTTGCTGCCAGCCGCGATTCGCATCTTGCAGAAGATGCAATGACCGAAATCCCGCAATTGCGGGGCTGCTCGTTCGTCCGTGCGCCTTACACAGGACTGCATCAAAATCTCCCAAGGAACTGCTCACCGAGGGGTCAATTTGAAGTGGGATATTATGCGGCTTGTTGGAGGGGAGTGAGTTGGAGATTGAGAGCGCGGGCTTGTCGTTGGAGTCGCTTGAGCCGGCGCTCTTCGCGGCCCTCATCGAGGTGGGCGAGGATGGTCTCATCGTATTCGACTTGGTGGGTCACCATGTGCCAAAGGATACGGGCGAGTTTATGGGCTACCACCGTGTTGGCTCCCGCAGGCCCCATTCTCGCGCGCATGCGGCGATAGTAATCTCCCAGGACACTCTCACTGCGGGCAAGGCTTGCGGCACTGTGGCGCAGGAGGTTTTTGAGCCAAACCTGCCCGGGCATGACCGCACG
The DNA here is from genome assembly GCA_937924445.1 of uncultured Chthoniobacterales bacterium. Taxonomy (GTDB): domain Bacteria; phylum Verrucomicrobiota; class Verrucomicrobiia; order Chthoniobacterales; family CALDSX01; genus CALDSX01. Next base: position 107 of record CALDSX010000008.1, on the reverse strand, counting down.
GCGGATGACTTTGCCGCCGCTGATTTTGTTATTGGGCACAGCCCGAGCCGTAGGGTAGGCAGGAGTCGGCGGGTTGAGAGGGCTTCTTGCCCAATGACCGCCTGACT
>CALDSX010000007.1 GCA_937924445.1 uncultured Chthoniobacterales bacterium | reverse complement strand
GGCGGCCTTGCATCACCAAGACGCTTGTCATGGCGAGCAAGATACGGCAGGCACCCCTGGTGAATCCAGCAAAAAACGAACTTTTTTCTGTTGCGTTCGGGGGGGGGTAATCTATTCTTCGGTTACTGATGGTCCCATGGTTGGACTACCTGAGCAGTTACTTCCCATCGAAAATTTTTTGGGATTTTCAGACGCTTATCGATGCCGTGAACATCTCTATCGGCGCCCTGCACAGCTAGGACCGCATGGGCCATTGGGAGCACACTTTTATCTTCAGACGTTTGCCATCGAAAAATAATAAGAAAACCTCTGTATCCGTAAAGACATAGATCTTACATAATATCCCTTACGCCCGGGAGACGCATCTACCGGTTCTATCGCTCGAAAACCGACGCCTAGAACGGGCGTAAATGTTAGGGCGAGTCCCTCGCGTGGGTTGGAGCCTCTGATCAGCAGCAGGAGAATATTCTCCAGAAAGGCGACAATACTAAAGGCGCAGATACATTCGGATCAGATCGCATGGTTATTGAATTTGAAGATTCAACAAAACTTTTCCGGCTCGCGATGACATGGCAGCTCGAGTCACTGCCTGGCCGACATCACGCAGGCTGTACTCGGCGTCAATAGTAACAGATAGTCTCCCTTGGCAAAGAAGTTTTGCAAGCTCTCCAAACATGGCATCGCGCTCTGCACGGGAACATGTGCGGAACCATCGAGTAAGCCAGAAACCGCGAAAGGCGATGTCGTTAAATATGAGCAAACCGGTGGGAATCGTTAAAGGTTTTTTGCTCATTCCCCCGTAAGTGACAAAAATTGCCCCTGGGGCACCGACCTTTGCGAGGCGCAGCGCACTTTCACCTCCAACGGCGTTGAGCACAAGACGGGGCGGAGTCCCTGCAAAAACTTCCCGCAAGATGTCGGGCGCATGGTCATTGTCGAGAACGACAGTGTCAGCCCCGAGAGCTTCGAGTTCGGGAATGAGTTCCGCCCGTCGCACAAGGCTGGCGCTCCGCCAACCCATTGCTTGGCAGAGTTGAATGACGTGTTGTCCGACTGACGAATTACCTGCATTTTGCAGCACCCACTCCCCTGGCTGGAGAGTGACAAAGTCATGGAGCATGCGGTACGCCGTTGATGGATTGACTTTTAGCGTGGCTGCCTGGACGGGCATGAGATTTTTCGGCAGACGAATTGCGTTTTCTGCTTTGCAAATGAGATGCGTAGCCCATGTGCCAGGTCCTTCGGGAATCACGAGATCTCCCAGTGAAAAATCACTCACCCCTTGCCCAAGAGCTTTAACCACTCCTGCCCCCTCAAACCCTACCCAAGAGGGCAGACAAGCTTTCACACCATAACGGCCTTCGATAAAATTTAAATCCGCCGGATTGATGGGTGCCGCTTGCATTTCCAACTGGAGTTCACCTGGTCCTGGCTGGGGCAATGCAAATTCTTCAGTCTGAATGACCTCGGCAGGATTACCTGTCTGATGAAAAATCGCTCTTAAAGCCATGGCTATTTTTTGTGATAAAGTGGATGTTCTATTTGTTCAACTTGACTTCTGCGACGAAAGCACTTGGACAAAGTGTCCGGATTTCACATCCGGCACAATCCGGCCTCCGTGCGGTGCATCGTGCACGGCCGTGAAGAATGAGCCAATGACTAAGCAGCGTCCAGTCTCTTTTTGGCACCAGTTTCATGAGCTCCAATTCGATTTTGACAGGGTCCTGTTGTGTGGTGAAGCCAAGTCGTTTAGAGAGGCGGGCCACATGAGTATCCACGACAATTCCTTCGTTGAACTGAAAGGCGTTTCCCAATACCACATTGGCTGTTTTACGGCCCACTCCCGGCAAGGCGCACAATGCCTCCATGTTGGCCGGGACTTCTCCTTTGTGACGTTCTAACAGTGCGCTGGCGGTGGCGCGAATATTCGTGGCTTTGCTTCGGTAAAAACCGGTTGTCCGGATGAGTTCTTCCAAATCTGCCTGAGGAATGAGGGCGAATGCGCGGACGTCCGGGCAGCGTTTGAACAGCGCGGGGGTAACCAGATTTACGCGTTTGTCAGTGCACTGGGCAGAAAGAATCGTTGCGACAAGGAGCTCTAATGGCGTAGAGTAATTCAACGCGCACTGAGCGTTTGGGTAAACACTCCGCAAGATCTTGCATATCCGACGGGCTCGAGCCTTCAGCTCAGCAAGGTGTAGGTGAACTGAGCTTCCAGCAATTTTAGAGCCAATCGGCCTGGGGTTGGACCGACTCATCTTCCCGGGAGGCCACCGAGAGCAGCGAGGCGTTGGTTGGCTTTTGGTGCTTCGGGGGAATCGGGATATTTCGTCACGAGATCGTTGTATGAACGCCGGGCAAACAAAAGCGTCTCTGCTTTCTTTTTCGCATCCACCTCCGACGCAGCAATTTGTTCGGAGAGTTCGCCCGCCATAAGTAAAGCTGCGGCGGCATTGGCTTTTTCTTCTGAAAAAAATGCCGCGCATTTGCTGAAGAAATCTACTGCAAGCGCTAGATCACCGTTCTTAGCGTGTACTTGCCCGCCAAGAAAAAGGGCTTTGGAACGCAGCGCCGAGGGCGCAGCTGATTGAGCAATTATCGGAGAGAGCAACCCCAAAGCCTCGGCGGCTCGCCCCTGCTCATAATACCCCTCAGCTAGAGCAATACTTGCTTCAATTACTTTATCTGAGAACGGATAAAGTTCTTTTAACTTTGTGAAATTTTCCTTCGCAAGAGCATCGTCGCCCCGTTTTTTGAACACCATTCCTTTCCCAAAAAGCGCTCCAGCCTGTGCGCGAACCACATCCGGCCCGGCCATCTGAGGTTCCACACCTTCCGGATTGGGATAGTCATTGGCCAATTTCTCGAAAACTTTATCTGCTTCATCAACCTCACCATTCTCGAGCAAGGCCAAACCAAACCCCTCAAGGTCTGCAGGCGCGTAGAGAAGAGATTCATTGTAGGCTGATTTGCGGATTTGAAGAGCTCGGGCGGCATCGGTCTCAGCGACGTGCGAAGCTAGGGTAAATAGGATTTTATTTTTCAGATCTGTTTTGCTTGCATATTTGGAAGCGAGATTTTCGAAATATTGGAGAATTCCCTCGGGTTTGATGACATCAGAGCTAACGAGGAGTTTTTGAAGTCCGATCAAAGCCTGCAGAGCTCCGGCCGCAGTCGGGGTAGAAGAATAATTCTCAAGAACTTTTTCGGCCGCATCGACTGCTTTGGCGATGTACTCCTTCCAGGAAGAGCGCTCGTTTTCATTCAGCGCGAGAAAACGACCCATAGATTCGGCTCGTTGCCGCGAGAGAGCAGAAATTTTTAGCAAAGCAAGAGCGGCATTTGGGTCATCTTTTCGGCGTTCAACATACTCCTCGTAGATGAGAATCGCCTCGGCGAGTTTTCCTTCGCCACCCAGATTCGACCCTAAAATGTCGTGGGCATTGAAAAAAAGAGTTTTAGAAGGTTCATCCTGGAAATTCGGATAAGTCTGAATGAACTCGCGCATGACATTGTTCATTTCCTCAAGACGATTTTGCGTCTGTAGCACAGAGGCACGCTGAAAAAATGAATACGGGGCGATGTCGTTGTCCTTAAACTTTTGCGGGATTTCTGTGAGCAAGGTGAGTGCCTCATCGGTTTTGTTCAAAGCCTGTAACGTCAGCGCCTTAAAGAAGAGGGCGTTGGGCAGGATGCTGCTTTCCGGGTATTTGGAAATAAAACTCTCGAACTCCGCAAGGGCCTCGGTCTGATTGTTCTTGCGGAAGTTCAGCAAGGCGACTTGGAAGTGAGAGTTCTCACCTAGTTTTGAATCTGAATTTGCGTCACGCACCTTTTTATAAAGCCCAATCGCCTCCTCAAGCCTGCCCAGAAGTTCGTTGGCCTGGGCCATTCCAAATGTGGCGGAAATTGTAATTTCGGCGCTCGGATTTTTGGCGAGCAGAGCGCTGAAACGATTAAGTGCTTCATCGAATTTGCTGAGACCGAGTAGCGCCTGGGCTTCTTGAAGGGCAGTCTGATCGGCAAAAGGGCTGTCCGGGTAGGTGGTTTGCGCTTCCTGGAGCAACTCAATAGCACGGTTGGGATCCACCGGTTGGGAATTAAGATACATGTTGGACATTAGAAGCGGCAAGTTCATGGCGACATCCGCCCCTTGAAATCGTTCCTTAAAAGCCGCATAGCTTGCCTCTGCCTTTTCGCGATGCATTTGACCAGCGTAACTCACGGCGGTGTAGTATAAAACCATTTTCAATTCTTCCGCAGTTGTCGCGAATGGCTTAAGATAGTTCATCATCACACGAAGCCCATTCCACTCATTTCGCCGATAGAGCACTTCGCCAACTTTAAGTAGCGCTGAAAGCCGCTGGTCGGGACGTGTTTTAAGCCCTCCGAGCCGTTTGATCTCAAACTGAAAAGCCTCCCGAATACGCTCGACCTCGGCCAGATTGCGCGCACGCTGCGCCGCGGTGAAATCCTCACGCAACTTGGCAATCCGCTGCTCTTGGGCGGCAATCAGCGGCTCCTTAGCAAGCACAGAGCGAAAAGAGGAGATTGCTTCATCGAGATTTTTTTTTCTCAGCTCCGACTCGTCATCGCCGGAGTAAAGAGTCGCCCGGCCTATAAGAAGATCGCCGAGCTGGAATGCCGCATCGTTGGCCACCGCAAGATTTTCGCGCGCAGCAATGAGGTCACGAAATATTTTTTCTGCCTCAGCAAAGAGCGTTTCAACAGCGTTCCGATCAGGATTCCCTTTTGAAATCTGCAAAACGGCTTTGCTGTTAAGAGCGAGCGCAAGCAGATATTTCGTGTCTGTGATGAGAGGGCTCTTGGGAAATTTTTCAATGATCTGGCGCAAGTCGCTGATTGCCTCATCGAATTTCTTCAATTGCACCGAATTAAGTGCGCGCCCGTAGAACGCTTGATCTAAACTAGGTGATTGAGAGTATTTTTTTATAAATTCAGTAAATTCTTCGTTGGCCTTTTTGAGCAAAGCCTCCCATTGTTCCGTGCCACGCTCCAGCTCATTTGCTTTTGCCGAGGTTATTTGAGGAACCAGCGCGTAGGCTCTTTCGATAATGTCTGGTGTGGTCGGCTGACTCTGCAGGGTTTTAGCGACTTCCCCTGCTTTTTCAAATTGTTGGCTAAGAAAGAGCGCATAGGCGAGGCGAAGCTTGGCCGCGAAAATTTGAGCACTCGTGGGGTAATTTTTGCTGAATTCCTCAAATGCTTCCGCAGCCTTCGGATAGTCTCCAGAATCAAACAGCGCCTGCGCCTGATCAAATGCCTGAGCCGGATCCTGGGCTAAACCACGAGTAGAGAAAAAACAACTCAAAATCGCAAAGGCTAATGCCAAGGACCAAAAATCAACGCCGTTTCCAAATCGGGCGGTCGTTGCCAGGTAAGACAAAAAATACGATATTGCTTTCATTGGAGGGTTAATCAAGAGCGGGGGACCAAAGTTATAGTTAATACTATGCGACAAAGAGGGTGTTGGTCAAAAGAGAATCTTCAAAGTTCAATCCTTTCGCCCGCCTGCGGAATAAAGACTTTAGCCCCGGGTAATTCGATGTTCAACCTCTCTTCGAACCAATTCATAGCAGCTGGATCTCCATGGACCAAAAGGATTTTTTGGGGTTGAACCGACAAAATAAATCGAAGAATCCCTTCCCGGGAAGCATGCCCGGAAAAGGCAAAATCTTCAATCCTGCAGCGTATTGGCAAAGGATCCAACCCATCCCCAAGGTCAGCCTCACTTTTGCCCGCTTTCCACGCGGCTTTGATTTTCCCCCCCGGCGAGTCAGGATCGGTGTATCCGACAAAAAAGACTGCGTGCTTCATCTCAGGCAGCAGCCTTCTAGCCAACGTGTGAGAGAGGGTGTTTTTTGTCATCATTCCGCTCGACATCGCGTAGATGCGCCCACTTCTCAGCGCCATTGAAGAGACCTCATTTCCATCAAGGCTGAATGGCTCGAGCTTATCCATTATGCAAAAGTCCGGCTGAAGACGCGGGATACGATGACGCAAACTGTCCACTATACCAGTAATTTTCGTGCTCAACCCACCAATATAAACCGGGGAATTACTGATTATCTTTTTCTCTTTCAGCAAATAGATAATAGCAAGAAGTTCTTGTGTTTTGCCGAGTGCGAAAACTGGTATAAGCACACTACCGCCACTCGCGTGAACATCACAGATTGCAGCTCCCAACCTTGAGATCTCTGCGGCCCGTGTCATGTCTGGATCGGATGGGGAATCTCCGCGAGTTGTCTCAATAATCAGCGTGTCCAAGGGGCCTTCGGGGAAACGGGCTCCGGGTGTGAGGTTCTGATCGTCAAAAAGAACATCACCAGTATAAAAAATCGTTTTGCCATCCGCTCGGAACAAAATCCCAACAGCCCCAGGAATGTGTCCTGCATCGAAGAATTGAAATGTCGGCTCGGTTTTCTCGGGCCGCTCGCCTTTCAAATTAAAGGAGCGTCCCACAGGCACCTGTCTCCAACGTTCAACGAGTCGTTCGGTCTCTCTATGGGTGTAGAAAGGATACTCGCTGAGGCCCAATTCGTCCCTCTGTCGGCTCATCACGTTGATAGAATTATGGAGCATAGCATCTCCGATCTTCGCCGTGGCCTCAGTCATAAAGACCTCAGCTTTGGGAGATTCGCGCATTATCACAGGCAACGAACCGATATGATCCAGGTGGCAGTGCGAAATAAAAATCGCCTTCACCGTTTCACCCAACAAAAGATTAAACGCCGGCAATGCGTTATTACCCTCTTTTTTAGGGTGCATTCCAGCATCGAGTATAACTTTGTCCCCCCCCAGTTCGAGCAAGTAAGAATTCGCCCCTATCCCAATTTCCCTGGTTAAACTAGTAAAATAATTCACTTTTTAACGTTAACACTTGAATATCTTCGCAGCAAGGAGTTCATTATTAATTATATTATCGCGAATTTTTCTACGATATTAACATGGGCGAAGTTCGATAACAGAAACTTTCATGATTCAAAGATTCTACCTTGTAATTGGGGCGGGTGCGGGAGGAGATGCTGTCTGTGAGGGAATACGCCAGTACGACAAAAAAAATACGGTTCTCCTGGTCGGAGCCGAAAACCGGCCCCCTTACGACCGGACAGCTTTGTCGAAATCGTTCCTCTCAGAAGCCAAACCAAATCCCGATTCGCTTGCCCTTCATCCGGCCGATCATTACCAAAATCTCAAAATTGATTTTCGTCCAGGTGTCGTCGTCACTCAATTCAACATTGAGCGCCGTATTGCCGTGCTCTCTACAGGTCAAGCCGTGCAATTCGAAAAAGCCTGTTTGGCCACCGGAAGCAGACCACGCCGCCCTCAGGTTGCAGGCGCAACACTTGGAAACGTTTTTTATCCTCGCACTCCTGCCGAAGTGCTCGCTCTCCGAGAGGTTATCGCAGGTAAGTCCGAAGTGGCTGTCATCGGCGGTGGATTGCTCGCCGCAGAAATCTGTTCCTCCCTCCGAAAACTCAAATGTGCCATTACGTTGCTGGACCGCAATCCTTTCTTTCTCCACAACACAGTGGACCCAGAGACATCCGAATGGCTAACCTCTCAATTTCAAGAACACGGTGTTAACGTGCTCTCCCGGGAAAGTCTCAACGGATTTGAGGGAAAAACCGTCTTACGCAACATTCAAACAAAAAGTGGTGCACGTTTTTCCGCAAAGGCAGCCGTAGTCGCAATTGGTGCCGAGCCTAACCTCGACCTCGTACGCAACACACCCCTCAGTTCCCCACTTGGCACTCCTGTCAATGATCTTCTCGAAACCGAGGAAAAGGGCGTGTACGCCGTCGGGGATATCGCTCTCTACCCCGATAAAATATTCGGTGGCGTTCGTCGCGTTGAACACTGGGATAGCGCTCGGGCTCAAGGGCTTGTCGCCGGTGCTAATATGACCGCAAAAAAACGTATTCGCTACTCCCGCATGCCCGATCACAGCACAACAATCTTAGATCTCCAACTCCGTTTTATTGGCGATTTCTCGCTGCCTCCCTCGCGTGTTGAATTAGAGGGGAGTCGAGCCAAAAAGAGCTTTGTCGCTCAGTACTTCAACGGCGACAAACTCCGTGCTGCGCTCCTCTGCAACAGGAAGGATGCGGAAAAGATAGCCAAATCAGTTGCCGAGCAAATCAAAGCAACAAGCTCCGCATAGCAAGTCCTCCAACTTAAACCCCTAAAACTACCCCACCCCCTCATCCCCCCCCCATCATGCAACGAATTATCATTGGCGTCCTTGGCTCTGGCAAAGGATCGAACCTTCAGGCTATTCTTGAAGCCATTGAAGATGGCTCTCTCGACTTAGACGTCGGCATGGTCATCTCCGACAAAGCCGATGCCGGTATATTAGAAGTAGCCCGCTCACGAGGCATACCACAGATTCACATCTCCTCAGAATCCTCTGGAACCCGTCTCGACAACGAAACCGAAGAAAAAATAACAGCCGAACTCACCAAGGCCAACGTCAATCTTGTTGTTCTCGCTGGATTTATGAAAATTTTGCAAGGACCGCTCATTGATGCTTTTCAGGGGCGCATCATCAACATCCACCCCTCACTGCTTCCAAAATATCCAGGGCTCGAAGCATGGAAACAGGCACTTGACGCAGGCGAAACCGTTACCGGATGCACTGTTCATCATGTCACAAGAGAAGTTGACGGCGGCCCGGTCATCGCTCAAGGCGAGGTGGATATTTTTCCGGGCGATACCCCTGAAGCACTCCATTCACGAATTCAGCGCGCAGAGCATATTCTGCTTCCGATGGTGCTTGGAGCCTTTGCGCGAGGTGAAGTCACTATTACCAAACCTGCTTCAGTTTGAGCGATCACCATCGACCTTTTCACCGATCAGGTTCTCCTTTTGAGAGCTAATTTTCTTCCGGCACGCTTCGTTTGCTCGGATGCTCCTCAAGGTTGACCATATCGCCGTAACCGCACCTACTCCCATTTCTCTCCCCCGGAACTTTTTCCGCCATTATTGGCAAATTAGAACCTTAAATTGACTACACCTGCGTGTCTCAAAAATGCAATAACCAAAACCAGCCGAAACCTGATCAGAACGGCAGAGCGGACACGCTCAGTAAACGCCTCAAGTCTTATTTAAGCATCACATTGCTGTTTGGCCATGAAAGATCCAGAAAAATGCGACCTCCTGCCTCCCACTCGGCTGAGCCCAGCCTTTGATCACATTAGAATCCCAGCGTTTAAAATTCCCATATTTTTCCATTTGACCATTAACTCGTATTATCCTCTCTGCCGCTTGTGCATATAATGAGCGAGTGTTAAATATCTAAAATGGATAAAGGCCCTTCGCAGACAAAAACAGAACTCTCTCTCGCCCGAACGTTCTTCGCCATTATCGTAGCCTCAATTTTCCTCCCGGTTTTAGCTGGGTGCGAAAAACCAGCCGAACAGGCCCGTCGCAAGCTAGAGGCAAACAACATCGCCTTCTCAGCTGATGACTTTGTTGACGCTGCAGGGCGGGGTGACTCAGAAACTGTCCGGCTTTTCATTAAGGCGGGAATGGATACATCCTCCTTGGATACCAACGGCTACACTGCTCTCATGCGGGCGGCCGAACAAGGCAACACGGAGGTTGTGCAAATTCTCATCGCCGCCGGGGCAAACCTCGACGCCCAAGGCATCGAAGGGGTCACCGCTTTGATGCAGGCCGCTCAATTTAACCGACTTGAAGTTGTTCGAACACTTATTTCCGCCGGGGCAGATCTCCGCCCCGTCGATGAAAAAGGCTGGAGCGCTCTTATGAAAGCGATTTACAGAGGCCACGACCGCATTGTGGAAGCCATGCTCCCTCACGCACCAAACGAAGCGGCCCAAGCACTCGTTCTTGCCTCAGTTCTTAACCAGCGAAAGGTGGTGGAAACCCTCCTCCAAGGTGGAGCACCACCCGATGCTGCCGTTGAAAAAGGCCAGACCGCACTGATGCTCGCCGCCGCACGTGGGCACGAGGATGTCGTCCTCGCCCTCCTGGCAGGAGGGGCTCAGCCACTCGCCGCGGATGCAGATGGCAACACCGCATCAATGATCGCTGCCGCGCGTGGCCATCGAAACCTCGCTCGTCTTCTGCAACAAGCTGAGGCAGGAAAAAAACCACCCCCTCCGTCTCCTGCACCCACAGCTGACGTCACCGGAGAATTCGCCGCCGAACGCCCTCGCGACGCTGCACCGGCTCTAGAAAACCAACCCCTTCCAACGGCTAACCCAGCTCCCGTTCCGATCGCGCCAATTTCATCCTCACAAAACACCCCCTCACAAGCTCCTGAACAACCAACCATCGTGGACGCTCTGCCTGCAAATGGTTCACTTATAAGTTCGACAAACGATTCAGCTGTGCCCACCAAAAACACCTCGCTGCCACCTCTGCGGCTCACTGGGTTCAATCTTAACAGGGTGCCTCTCATCCTATCGGCAGTTCGGGGTGGCATCGGCAAATTCAAAGATGAAAACGGAACAGAAGTTTATGCTCGACAAGGGGATCCCATCGGGGATGGACGCTTTGTTCTTACCAGTCTCAAAGAACGACGTATTATTGACAAGGATGGCTCTGCTGTGGACGCTTCTGAGGCCCGAATCAAAGATACTTCCAACGGTCGAGAACATCGGCTTGTTAAAGATCTCCCTGCCCGCGCCTCCAATGACTCGGTGGTTTTTACTGTTGAAGGCACAGGTGGAAGCTCCAAAATCACCGTAAGGGTGGGAGAGGATTTTTTTGTTCCAGGCAATCCTTCCACACTTTATCGGCTCGTTGAAGCGCGAAACGACATGGCAATTATCCGTGCAATGGACACTGGAGAAACATTTACAGTCAGACGTTAGTTGCAAATCCGGTTCATCCGGGAAGTTCATGTTTAGACGAAGATTGAGATGTGATATAGGAGGGCATGAGTCAAAGTCTGTTGTATCATGCGTTTGGAGTGCGAGAGGGCTACGAATATCGGAAGACGGAGTATGTAGAGGGGCGAGTG
>CALDSX010000006.1 GCA_937924445.1 uncultured Chthoniobacterales bacterium | reverse complement strand
ATGCTGTGGGACTTATAACCGGACAATCGTGTTCTAAAATGAAAAACACTCGATAAAATCAGACCATCGCGTTGCATTCCTTCTGCGGCTACTCTTGCTCAATTGGCAGTTGCTGAATGTCGAGCCCTGGATAATTGGGGTTTTGGGCACCTTCAAATGGCAACCAATACCGACGGTGACTCGAGCCGCTGCTGGGGGCTATTTCGCTGCGCGTCTTCCACTCCACGTGACCGTCGGTAAAGAGCACCGGAGCCTCAGCTGAGGGGGCGTTTTTTTTCGCCCCCCCCCCTTTCGGTCCAACACGAAAAACCGCAGTGCGCGGTTCTACTCCGGGGCGTGCTCCCGTCGTGGTGGTCATAAAAATTGTAAGGGAGGGATCAGTAAGTTCCTGAATTCTGTGTGGGCGCGATTTTGGATCGGGCTGGAGCCAGAAGTTCATTCCGTAGGAAAAAAAGAAGTCTCCCCAGTTTTGACGTGCCTCCCGCTCTGTGGCAAAAGGATCGACCCAAATGGAGCGCATGCCGGGTTTTGGACGTCGTTTTTCGGTGCGGGCAGTGAGAGGTTCTAGAGAAAGATATTCGGGAAGGGAATTATACCATGCCTGCGGAAGATTTGGTGAGGGCAGATCTCCGCCGACCTCTGGTAAATGATCCATATTATCAGCAAGATAAAGATTGAGGGCAATACCCCACTGAAGAAGATTGTCCACCGACCGGGCACGGGCAGCCCCCGCGTCAAAGCGCTGGAAAAGGGGGGGCACATAGATAACAGCCGCAACCACACAAAGCAGTGCGAATAGAGAGTAAACAATTAAACTTCCCCGTTGGTTTGCTTTGGAATTCCTTAACATTGCGATCATTTATTTCTCGCCGATTCAGGTTCGAGTGTTTTCCACCCTTGGGGGGGTGCAGCCATGAGTTCGTCGAACCTTTTGGCCAGAGTCTCAGCAAAAAAGCCGAATTCCGAACTCTCTGGAATAATAAAAAGCCGTTCTTCAGGTAAAGCGAGCGTATCGCGTATAACCTCCGCAAGAAACCGCCCAGTGACCAGATGTAGAAAGCCGTCATTGTCAACAGCGGCACCGTCTTTTTTGAGCACCGCAACAGGTGAGGCAGCGAGAGCTCGTTCAATCTCCTCGGGGCGCAGAGAAAGCCTAGAGATTGGGCTCGTCCAGGGCAAAACCCCGAATAATCGCGAGGCTTTGAGTTCGCCCTGTGTCAATTCACCACGAATGGAATTTGGCGAATACGCAACGAGATCAGCATGTTCAACGGTAGCAAGACAGCGGAGTATAAGGTCGAGAAGCGCGACTTTGTCCAGAGCAGAAGGCAACTTGGCAATAGCTTTGTCAGCCGTTTCGATGGTTTTCTGGTGTCTTTGTAAGAGAGTTGCGAGTGCAGCGTCGGGTTTGGCTTGAATTGAGTTGGCAGAGAGGACGCGACTGCCGAGCACGCGCCATGAGCCGCTCTCACGTTTTAGGTCGGTTCGCACGATGGAAAATCCCCGGTTTTCACGGAGGATGTTTTCTGACACAGGAGGATTCCATCTAATGAGCGACTCTGCGCTCCATGCATCTTTCATCTCGCCCGAGTAGACGCGGTGGGCTAAAATGAGATCCAGACCTCCGTTTCTTAACATTTTCAGAAAGTGTTCAGGAGCAGCGTCTGGCGATTCAAACTTCATCCATGTCATAACACGCAAAGCGGCTTCTTTCCCTCCGCTGAGTAGTTCTTGGTACTCCCGAACAGGGTATGGCTTACCACGTTGCCCTTTGCCGAACCAAGCGGGGAATCGGTGCGGTGCTTTTGCCGGATCGAGGTCGCCATAAAAGTTTGCAACTGCAAAGACGCAAAAATCGTCAGGACCAATAGAAAGAGCGTTTTGTGCTGTTTTGGGCACCGGCTTGCCCTCGGCATTTCTGAAGGGGGTCAGAACCGGCATCTTAAGCGTTGCGAGGATTCCAAGATCAACGTCTGCGTCCAAGTTTCCCAGAGCGATAGCGTCGTAGTTTAGGTGATTGAAAAAGTCGGTCATGTTTTCCGATCCAGTAGCAAAAGAAGCAAAAGAACCGGTGAGACTATCGCCCAGATCAAACAATAAAACCTTTATACCTTTTGCCTCTGCTTCTCTTCGGATCTCACCGATTATTGCGGAAATTTTCTGGTAATGCTGGAGAGGCACTCCCTCACGCATCGTCAATGGATAGACATTTCCTCGTAGGCGCCCTGTTTGCAACAAAATGACATCTGGCTGCTGTGGTTGGGGTGGTGTGGCGTGCTTGCATCCGCAAAAAACCGTTATGCTGATAAATATGGCGAAGAGTGTTCGGGAGGGGAATTCCTGACGAAGAGACATTTTTCAGAATTTTTGGGATTGAGTAAGGACTTAGGGAATTTCAATAAAGGTACAAGGGAGAATGAACAAGAAGGGAAATGTTACAGGATTGTCACATTTCTGTGGTTGCCAGCGAGGGCATTGGCTGCGTAGTGTCATTGTAAATCTAGAATATTCCACCGGCCCTATTCTATTCCACTGTCCTTAAACAAAGAAATAAATCTCGGATTAAACACCCAGGAAACTATGCCTTTAAATAGAGCCACAAAAGCTGGTCATAAACCGATGCATCGAAAAGAGCAGACTGCGAGGGGTTTTCAGGTATTAAAGCCTGACCATTTAACTCCCCGTATCAGCCGATTTAGATGTTCGGCATCCGGATTCACTCTCGTCGAGCTAATCGCGGTTCTTGCAATCCTCAGTTTACTGGTTGTTTTGCTTGTTCCCGCAACTGCCGGACTTCTCGGAACTACCGGGCGTAAAGGGGCCGCCAACGTTTTACTTGGCACCTTTGAACAGGCGCGCGCAGCTTCCATTGAGACGTCGAGCCCAGTATATGTCTATTTCTGGAGACGATCCCTTCCCCAGCGTGACGCGTTCATAGTCGCGCGTATGAATCGGGAGACCGGTCAGCCAGAATTTCTAACCAATTGGAGAACCCTCCCACAGGGGACGATTCTTTATGACCCACGACGCACCCATTGGTCAGGAGGAAATTCGAGCGAGCGCGTGCTCTCGCTACTGAGCATCCGACTGGACAACAGCGAAGGTTTGCCACCCGATGTAGTTGAAGTCGCGGGATTACTTCCTCAACAACCAGATTTGTCCCGAGTTTCAGCGCTTAAATTCAATGAATTCGGTGCCATTGAACATCCATTAAGAAACCCCCTGGCGCTCTTCATCGGAGAGGGTTTTCGTGATGACGATGGTCGCGAAGTTCTCGTCGGACCGCGCGAGGAGGAAGCAGGAGGTGGAATTGAAAAACTGGCTTTTTCTCGGTTTACCGGACGTGCATCTCTTGAAATCTCCGTCGGCAACTGACAATTCATTCAAAAATCTGCAGGGCGGATTTTCCCTCGTTGAGGTTGTTTTGGCAATCGGAGTGATTGCATTCTCTATCGTTGCGATCCTTGGGATGTTGCCTATTGCCTTGAAAAGCGCCACTGAAAGCAAAAAAGAATCGCGTGCGGCCTTTATTGCTAATCATCTGTTGGCGACACTCCGTGCCACTACTTTTGAGAATGCCCGACCCTTTGAAAGCATGGCCACCGGCATCAATTTAAGCATATCTTCCAACACAACTATTGCTTACACCGAAATTGGAGAGCCTCTAGATGTTGTCGCTGAATCGTCTTATCTATCGGGAGTATCCTCCTCTGGTGTCACGGCCAATGCCACTTTTCTCGCTCGAATCTCCGCGTCGCCTGTTTCAAGTCTCGGTGGGTTGACCTCCGTCAGCGCGGAAATATCAAGTCCAGCTGTTGCCCCCCGAGATAATCGGCAGATTTTTTCATTCACAACGCTCATCGCCAATTTTGAACCTGCAACCGCGCCCTCCCCTCCGTGAAGCTTCCCTTTACAAACGAAAAATCAAAACTACTTCGGAGGGGGTTTACGCTGCTTGAGGTGCTGATTTCTGTCGGGCTGCTGGCGATGCTTTCTCTGATACTTTTCGCTGTCCTCGAATCCACCTCTCGGTTGTGGCACGAAAACGAGCGCCGCGTCGACAGCTATCGCGAAGCCCGAGCGGCACTTAATCTCATCACCCGAGAGCTTCAGACTTGGTTTCCGCTCAACGTCGCGCTGGGACGTTCTCTTGTTATCAACCCCGAACCCTCCGATAGTATCGAGCTACCTGCATCTACAGCCGCAACCTCGGTGGCCGACTCTATTTGGTTCACCAGCCTGATCCCGCCCAAGCTTCAAAATCCTCAGAAAAATAAGAGCGATCTTTGTGCCGTTGGGTATTACCTTGCATGGACACCCAATCCGGGTGCAGGCGGAGGTTCTTCCTACAAACTCTATCGCCACTTCCGCAGCAGTGATGAAACCTTTGAATCGATTGCAAATAACAGTCCTCTCTATTTCGACATTAGAGCTGCTGTGGATGATAACAACGACATCCTGGCGAGGAACATCACCAGCTTGAAAATCCGCCCTTACGAGTTGAACTCTTCTGGTAATCTTACTCTTATTTCACCGGTGTCTCACCTTGGCCCGCCGCAAAACGTCCGTCCCCGGCTCATCGAGATCGAAATCCGTGCCATCAACGCAGAGACTGCGGCCAAGCTCTCTACGAGGGCCGACTGGGAAGACCCTAACCATCCACTCATCAAACAGAACGAGCAGATTTTCACCACACGCGTCATCCTGACCACCGCTCAACCGCAACCCTGACCGATGATCACCCCTGACTGCCATCGCCCTGCTCAGTCTGCTTCGCTCATCCTGCCGAACCGGCATCCTACGAGTGGATCTTCACTCATCCTTACTCTTCTCATCGTCACCGTCCTCTCCATCATCGTCGCGGCCTTCCTTCAGTCTATGAGCATAGAACGCGGCACCGCGAAGAGCTACGCCAACCTTGCCCGGGCCGAAATGGCAGCGCAAGCGGGACTGGAAGAGGCTTCGGCTGTCCTTCTGAGGCTTTTCAGCGATCATCCCGACAGTGCGATTGTCTGGGAGACCATTGGGAACGCCTCCTGTGCCGTGGCATACTTTAAGGATGGCCGCAACCCTGGACCTATATCTGATCCTGCGAGTGATCCCACACTCCCTCTGGCGCCCGATAACGAAGTCTTCTTCCGTCCGCTCATCTCCGGGGCTGTTACCGAAAACGACTCTTTTGGCACGAGAACAAAAAGCAGTTCCGTACCCAGTCTTAATGCAAGCAACTCGATTGACATCAACGGAACTCTCGCCGGCGTCGGCAAAAATCTTCTTGGCGTTTTGCCCGGAGAACCGCCAATTGCTGCCCGTGTGCCATGGGTCACACTACGCGACTCACAGGGGAAGCAGGTAGGCCGCTATGCCTTCTTTATTGAAGACGAGGCGTTCAAAACAAATGTCAACCTCGCCGGAGCATACGAGCGTGGCGGCTCCACGGCGGGAAATGATCCGGCAGAAATCTCTTTATTATCGCTGACCAAAAGATTAAAAGATATGGGCGGGAAATACGCTTCCATCGATCCAAGCACCTTTGCTTCCCACATTGTGACATCCCGTTCGGCTATCCCCGTTCTCGGCCGATTTTTCGAGGGGGGCCAGCTCAACCGTTCAATTCCGGGAAGCGTGTTCTCAGATCTCTGGGAGGATCTGCGATTTACCACTACACTTTACTCGGGAACGCTGAACCTTTCCCGGCATGGCAGCAAACGCCTCAACCTCAATGTGGCGATTCAGAATTCGAATGACCCAGTGGAAGTGAAACGTCAGGTGGACCGTATCGTCCGCACCATCCGCTACCATCTTCCTAAATTTGGTCAGCGCTTTTATAGAACTGGCAATCAGTCATCCCCAGATCTCAATGCCAATACACAAGTAACTACGCAGCACGAAAAAATCTATCTCTATAAAATCGCGGCAAACATCAGGGATCAAATTGATTCCGATAGACAACCGACGGTCATAAACAACGACACCAATTTCAGTGTCCGTCTAGGGTCCTCCGCACCCAGCCCGGTTCGCGCAATTGGTTTTCCAGTTGCTGGAAGCTCGCCAGGGTCGAGCGATGTCGTTGCCTATGGAAAAGAAGCTTTGCCGTATCTTCAAGAGTATGCGCTTAGGGCAAAAACGATCTCCTTCACCCCGACGCGCCGTTCGGCCTCAGCCCCTACTTTTGCAACCTATTCTTTCACACTCGATCATTACTTCGAATTCTGGAATCTCAGCAACAAAGACATCACCCTTGCTGACCTCGGCCCGAACCCTTACCTTATCATTTATTCGCAGCCGGCTTATGACACGTCCGGAGGCACAATTATTCCTGAAGGTCGAGATGTTCGGATTCCTCTCACCGATTTTGTTGATGGCAACGACAATCCACTCGTTTTTCCTGCGGGAAATGCCACTGTTCTGACAACCGACAGCACTCCTAATCCACAGCTTTGTCCCAATCCAACGAGCGTCTTCCGACCCAAGCCACCCAACACTTACCTGGACAGCAATGGGCGAAATTACCGCGAGTTCACGGGCACGACTGCCCGCGTCGCGGACGGCAGCCCAAGTTCGGTCAACGGCTGGTTTCGAGTAAACATCGTCGCCCGAAGCACAAGCACAACCGATTATCAGACCGAAATGGCACTCGGCAACGACCTTGGTCTTCTGGAAGGATTTACGGCGCTCTCCATACCGTCCAATCTCTCGATTAACAACGATAACAACGATCGCGCAAACTCTTCCATCTACTTTCACCGTGGTGGTTCGCTCCGCGGCGACAGCCTCAACCTCAATCAAGTCGCCGACCCGCGGACCAACAGCGAGCAACTCAGCATCCTGAGATATACGAGTAGCGGTCACGAAGATCAGACGCGCTATTACGATAGCGGTCTTAGGAATACGAGTGTCCCAGCGAACAGTAACTTTGGCAACCCGGTGAATGCCTTTACCACTCTAGCAAACTGGCCTGATCCCGCCCCGGGATCTTACTCCGCCACAGCCGGTGGGGCACTTGCGGTCAATCTTGACCGACCTTTGCAGTCAATAGGCGAACTGGGCCATGTGTTTGATCCTGCGCGCGGCATTAACGCAAATGCCGGAGGTGTCAATCTGAGTCGCGGTGGGGGGCGAACTTTTCGCATTGGTCAGTCCGACAATCGCAGCCTAAATCCGAAGGGTCTCTGGAGCGGTAACAGCACCGAAGCGAGTTATGAGTGGGCGGCGTGGCGGCTTACCGACATTTTTGCTGTGAATTCGGATCTCTTTTTGCCGGGGCGAATCAACATCAACGGCATCCTGCGTGACAACGGATTAGCTCTTCGCTCTGCGATCGAGGGTTTCCTTTTTACCAGCGGCGCTGGGGCTGATCCTCTCATTGCAGGATCAGGACTTAATGTGGAGAATTTTGTGAA
>CALDSX010000005.1 GCA_937924445.1 uncultured Chthoniobacterales bacterium | reverse complement strand
ACTTCGCCGTGCCCTTCGACAACAACCAGTCGGAAAGGGATCTGCGGATGATGAAGCTGCGCCAGAAGATCTCCGGCACCTTTCGCAGCATCGAGGCACTCGTGAACTTCTGCCGCATCCGCAGCTACGTCTCCACGGCACGCAAGAACGGCCTCAACGCTTTGGAGGCGTTGCAGCGCGTGTTCCTCGGCACCCCCCGTGCCAGAGGTCAACACCTCGTGAGTCTCGCCCACGCGCCGGGTGCGTGCGCCCCGCCATTCACTCACAGGTGGCCGCCCCAAGGCGGGCGCCTACCTGAGCAGTTACTTCTCGTCAAGGTTTCAACGCGGTTTCGTCAACTTCTAACTTTAAAAATAACACTTTGTGAAAGGAAGCCCGAAAAAGGAGTCGATTCAAGTTGCTTTGACAATTTCATTCTCCACTTCTTTTGCGACGATTAATGCGGAACCCTCGCATCGCACAACACGCACTGGCGTTCCCGGATCGGCGAAGCCTGTCTCCAATTTCGCTTCATACCGTGCTCCTGCGACGCGAACAACGCCGGCAGGCCGAAGAGCTGTCAGGGCCACGCCATCGCTGCCTGGCGTGACACCGCCGCATTCTGGGACTGAACGTCCACTCACATTTTCTTTGAGCATAAGAAATCGTCCTGCCGGGCTTGAGGGAAAGATGCGCAGCCACAAAGAAAAAAGAGCCAGGCCAGCAATCGAGAGACCTAGCAGGACAGATATCCCAACGGCGGCACCGAACTCCTGAAAGCAGAGAATGACAACTGCGAGAAAGAGGGCAGATCCAACGAAGCCGAGAATCCCTCCCGGAAGTAATAGCTCAAGCAGCACAAGCAATAAACCTGATGCAGCAAGAGTGACAATAAGTGCCATCATGACGCGGGAAGTGAAATCGAAGACGGAGCATTAGTCAAGAACTGCCTCTCCCAGAGTTCGCGTGCAGCGATGATTTCTCTTTTGCCTCGGGTCGGGGAGAGCTCAAAAACATGTTGTGTGTTACGTGGAAGAAGAGGAGCAAGCCGTTCGAATGAGATAGGGGCAATTTTACCAAAAAATGGAACGCGATGATCTGTGGCTGGCCAGCGGACATCGTGGATATGACAGCCAATCAAGCGTGGGGCGAGCCGTTCGAGCCATTCAGAGTGATGAGAAAAGCCAAGGTTTTCCCGCAATTGAGCATGCCCCATGTCATGCCAATATCCAAAGACACCCGGAAAGGAAAGATCGAGCCGGTGCAACATCGGTTCAAATTCGGTTTCGCAAGGGATCTCTTCCCATGCCTCGCGGGTTTCTATTCCGAGCTGGATGCCTGCACTGGCGGCGGCAAGCCCGATCCGTTCGAGGCATAATTCAACGCGGTCGAGATAGAAGGGCGCCAATTTTTCTCGTGCCCGAACGGAAGCCAGTTTCAATTTGACATAATAACGCGAAAAAATTCGGCCCTTCGTGGCCAGTTTGGCAAGTTTTGGCATGATAGGGCTGATTGGAACGCGCCCGAGATGGAGAACAACAACAGGCACACCCAAGCGACGGGCAAGCTCAATGGTGCGCAAGGTGTGACGAATAGCTCGTTCGCGGTCGGTAGGGCGGTGCGAACTAAATTCGTAACAATTTGGCGAAGCCCTAGGGACCTCGACCGGAAGAGGGCAAAAATTATGAAGGCTTGAAATGCGGATGGCGTTGGAACGCTTGAGATATAGCTCAATTCCCTCAAGCATCGAGACGCGGATACCGTGGCTGAGTTCGACGGCTTTGAATCCCATCCCTTCAATCTCGAGGAGCATCTGCTCGCCGTCGGTGTGGCGGCCGGAGTTCCAACAGGTTGAGAAGGAGAGTTCCATCCTGTGGCTTTATTCATTAGCCCATGTGATTAGACGCAACTCGTGAGCTTGAATAAGATTGATATGGGTTGGAATGACGCGGACACTGAACCCGTAGGAGCCGCTTTCTGGTGCAGCGAGGGTACCTTTATAAATATAAATACCGGTGTTTTCAGTGCCGACATAGTTCAGATCAATCGCACAAGGGTGTTCAATGTGGTTATTCTCTGAAAACCCTGCATATACCTGCACACGCACGTGATCAGGGGCAATACTGCCGAGTTGAACGCGCGCCGTGACTTCAAGTGATTCGCCGACGAAGAGATTTGAGCTTTCGGGCCGGTCATGGGACACTTTGAGGATCCGTATTTGAGGCCAATCCTGCCGAATACTCGATTTCCAGCGTGCGAGTTCAACCGCTGGAGCAGCATTGTTTGCGGCTAGGGCGGCATGAGCCCTTGCTGAGGGTTCATAGAGTCGATCGTTGTATTCCATGACCATACGATGGGTGTTAAACATCGGCACGATACTGCGCATCGATTCCCTCATGAGTTGGATCCATGCAACCGGAAGCCGCCCGTCAGGTTTAGCGTAAAAAAGTGGCGTGATTTGATTTTCAAGCAGAGAATAAAGGCTGGAAATATCAACCTGATTTTGAAACTCGACCGGCCCACCGCTGATCTCGGGGCCGATAGCCCAGCCGTTTTTGTGGTTCCAAGCCTCGGGCCACCATCCATCGAGAACGCTGAGATTGAGTCCACCATTGGGCGGCACTTTCATTCCGGAAGTGCCGCTCGCTTCGAGTGGTCTTATGGGGTTATTGAGCCAGAGGTCAACACCTTGATAAAGGCGCCGCCCGATGTAGGCGTCGTAATCCTCGATAAAAACGATTCGCCCCTCAAAACCCTCCTTCTGAGTATAAGAAACGACCTCTTGAATAATTTTTTTGCCCTGCTCGTCAGCAGGATGAGCTTTGCCAGCAAAGATAATCTGCACCGGTCGCTCGGTGTTTGAGAGCAGGCGCAGCAAACGACCCGGGTCAGCAAAAATAAGGTTGCCTCGTTTGTATGTGGCAAACCGCCGGGCAAAACCGATCGTGAAAACGTCCGGATCAAGGTAGTGATTTATTCGACGAATTGTCTCTGGTGACTCCCCAAGTCGAACGGCACGACGTCGCAATCGTTCACGAACAAACTCCACCAGCCGACTCTTGAGCAGCATGTGGGTTTGCCAAAGTTCTTCGTCTGGAATTTCAATGACCCGGCGCCAAAATTCCCGGTCGGTGAGATGCTCCGCCCAATCCGGGCCTAGATATTTTTCATATAGCGCGTGGAACTCTGGCGCGAGCCAAGTTTTGGTGTGAATTCCGTTGGTGACGCTCGTGATGGGCACTTCATGCAGAGGCACTTCTAGCCAGACATCTTTCCAAAGGGAGCGACTTACTTCGCCATGGAGGGCGCTAACCCCGTTGGAGTGCCGACTGGTGCGCAGCGCGAGGATTGTCATGCTGAACGGCTCAGAAGCAGTCAGGCGGAATTGGCCGAAGCTCATCAGGGTATCGAAATCAATACCGACTTTTTGCGGGTAATCTGCAAAGTATTTGAACATCAGATCCCTTGAGAATGCATCGTTTCCTGCCGGCACCGGAGTGTGCGTTGTAAAGACGTTTGAGGCGGCGACAACCTGTAATGCGGAATAAAAATCCAAACCATGATCGTGGACTTCACGCCGGATGCGTTCGAGGCCGAGAAAGGCTGCATGCCCTTCGTTCATGTGGAAAACCGAGGGTGTTATGCCCATCGCTCTGAGTGCTTGGACACCGCCGATGCCAAGAATTATTTCTTGTTTTATCCGCATCTCGAGGTCCCCGCCGTATAGCTCAGCGGTAATGAGGCGATTGGCCTGCGAATTTTCCGCGATGTCGGTATCGAGAAGATAGAGTTTGACCCGGCCCACTTTTAATTCCCAGACGCGGGAAACCACATGCTCCCCTCTGATTTGCGTTCCCACACGCAGTGGTTGTCCGTCTATGCGGACTTCGGTGACAGGCAGGTGGGCAAAGTTTTGGTTAAGATTGACGGCCTCCTGCCACCCGTCGCGATTGATCTGTTGCTTGAAATAGCCGTGGCGATATAGAAGCCCAACACCGACAAAATTCAGCCCGAGATCGCTGGCACTTTTGCAGTGGTCACCTGCAAGAATCCCCAGCCCGCCAGAGTAATTGGGGACAGACTCATGAAATCCAAATTCTGCCGAGAAGTAGGCCACTGGACCGCGGTCTTTAAGACCGTCCTCCCTTTTACTGGCGTAGGTATCTTCTTTGGAAAGATACGCCTGAAATTTGGCATAGATAGCCCCCAGTTCCTCGATAAATTTTTTATCATCAGCTAGTTCAATGAGACGCGCCTGGCGACAAAGCTGAAGAACTCTCAAGGGGTTGTGGTTTGTGCGATCCCAAAGATCGATGTCAATTTGGCGGAAAAGTTTACGTGCGCTGGGTTCCCATGTCCACCAGAGATTCATGACAAGCTCGCGCAACGGTTCAAGCTCAACTGGTAATTTTGGAATGACATAGAATGTCTTTAGAGGCTGCATAATCGGACGAATAAGTTATTAGTTTGCTTTATGTTTTCCGCTGATCCGGCCGGAGTTGCTTCCGGCTCTACCCGTGCACCCCCCACGTCCGGTCATGGTCCTTTTGTTACTAGCGGCTTCGCGTCATGATTTCAACAACAAACATTGCTGTTAGGCTACCGGCGGAGAAAAATTTTCACAATCACTTCGAGCAGATGTGCCAGCAAAGAGTGCTTCATTCGAAAGGGCTTGAGAAAATCATCGGCCTCCCTCTCCCGACGAGCGTTGTCAGCCATGGATTGAACTTTCAACAAAGCGAGTGCCTGCTTGGCCTCTGGTGAGAGCGTATCTGCCGTTTCAGTAGAGTGGGGCAAAACCGGAAGCTGCATCGTCTCATTGGTATCAAGCCAAATAAACTGACAAGGCAGGCAGACATCCACTTCGAATTCGTCCGAAACTCCGCGAATAATTACCGCCCTCATGGGTTGGCTGCAATGCGGGCATAACTTGGGGGATTGCCATGAAATGGTGCTGCGGGCAAGTTGCCAAAGTTCGTTGATAAAACGCCGCTCGATCCGACGCCTCAGGACATTAATCGAAATAGACCTCCCCTGACACGACGGACACGACCAGACTAAGCCTACCTCGGTCCGTATCCTTTGCAAAGAAACCCCTGAGCAAGCAGGGCAGAAAAACGTAGTGGTTTTTATTTGATTCATTTGGCTCGATCCGAAGCAGGTTCCGGATGGTGTTTGTTTGCCCCGGGTAATTTCAGCCAAATTTGCCGGTCATACGTTGGCATGGAGGTTGCCACGCAAAATCCGGCATCCTTTGATCAATTCGCGAATCCCGTCATCCAAGGAATAAACAGGACGCCACCCTGTTGAGAGGATACGGGCATTGGAGATAAGGTAATCTCGTTTGTCGGGGTCCTCACCTATCGGGGCCTCGAGATAGACAAAATTTGGCAGATGTTTTTTGATGGCCGCGCAGAGTTCTAGTTTCGAGAGATTTGCGTCGTCCAGGCCGACATTGTAAGGACGTCCCCGCATCGTTTCAAAATTTTCTATACCGTGTATAAACACGCGGGCGACATCGCGAACATGAATATAGTTGCGTTTGAAATGCCCCTCGAATATGACCACGGCCCGATCGTGCACCGCGCGGTAAACAAAGTCGTTGACAAGCAGATCAAGCCGCATGCGGGGCGACATTCCGAAAACGGTGGCCAGTCGGAAGCTGAGACTGTTTTCCCGGTGAAGAACGATTTCCTCAGCCTCAACTTTTGTTTTGCCATACAGCGAAATCGGTCGAAGCGGGGACTCCTCCGTGCAGGCCTGCCCGGCCTGCCCGATTCCATAACCGCTGTTGGTCACCGGCAAGAGAATTCGCTGTTGTGGCGAGGCAATGCGACAAATGGTCCGCACCGCCTCCAAGTTAACTGATCTGGCCCCAAGCGCGTCACGTTCGCACAAGGGGGCCCCGACAAGCGCGGCAAGAGGAATAATGACATCGTGAAAAGGGATGATCTCAGCCATCAAACGTTCGTCTCTGCAATCCCCTCGAACAATCTCAAAACGTGCATCGGCACAGCATTCCGCAAGGGAAGTTTGACGGAACAGAAAATTATCCAACACAGTAACGGTGTAACCAGCTTCAAGCAGGCGCGGAACGAGGGTGGAACCCAGATAGCCGGCCCCACCAGTAACAAGAATGGATGTCATCTTATAGAAATCCTCCTGGGTTGATTCCTCGATGTCAAGTTTTATAGAACCTGCGATCGTCAGAGAAAATTATTTCCAAACCTAAAGAGGCTTTTTCTTAAGGGTGTATCCATCCCGACCATCCTGCATCGCCCATCCGAGCTCCGCGAGTTCGTTCCGGATCTTGTCCGCAGCAGGCCAATCTTTGGCAACACGAGCCTGCCAGCGGCGTTCAGCGATCGCGCGCACCGTCTCGGGGACTTGCCCTTCCTGTGCACCGAGAAGCGTCGCTGCCTCAAGTAGCCGCTCGAGTCCAAGTGCAATCATAATTTGCGCCAATCCGGCAGCAATCCTTACAGTTTCCCGCCCGGAGGGCGTCGGGTTGTTTTCAATTCGCGAAATCGAACCGAACAACCCTCCGAACGCTCCGGGAGTGTTAAGATCGTCCGCAAGAGCAACCCACGATTCTGCAAAATAATCGTGACCTTCCTCTGAGAATGGCAGGTGAGGTTGAAAAATATCCGTTTCACCTGCCCAAACGACAAGCTTGCGTGCAAATTTTTTGAGGCGTTCAATTGCCGCTGACGCTGCCGCCACACTCTCCCAGGTAAAGTTGAGTGGTTTGCGATAATGCCCCGCCATTAGTACGTAGCGTATGGCCAGGGGATCAAAACCACGATCCCGGGCATCGTCGAGTGTGAAGAGGTTGCCTAGACTCTTGCTCATTTTCCGCCCCTCCACCGTTAGATGTTCGACGTGCATCCAGAGACGGCAGAACGGGTGCCCCGTCGCGGCCTCGCTCTGGGCAATTTCGTTTTCGTGATGTGGAAAAATAAGGTCGGAACCTCCCCCGTGAAGATCAAAAAAATCACCAAGGTAACGAAGACTCATCGCGCTGCATTCGATGTGCCAGCCGGGACGCCCCTGACCCCAAGGGCTCTCCCAGAAATTTGGACCGTCCTCTGGTTTGCGCGCTTTCCATAAGACAAAATCGGACGCTGTTTCGCGCTGATATTCATCAGCATCGGTCGAGCCTGCGCCTGTCAAAAGTTCCCGATTGGGGAGTCGAGAAAGACGCCCGTATCGCGGGAAGCTAGCGACACGAAAATAGACCGAGCCCTCCGACTCATAGGCATGTCCCGACCTGATGAGTTTCTCTATCAACGCAATCTGCTCCGGGATATGCGCCACCGCTCCGGGTTCGATTGAGGGTGGGCGCATCGCAAGCGCAAAGCAGTCTTTTTGAAATCGCGAAGTCCAGCCGGAGGTGAATTTGCTCAAGGAGCACCCTTCAATTGTGGACTGTCGAATGGTTTTGTCGTCTACGTCGGTGATGTTGCGCACATGAGTCACCGCCACACCTTGTGATTCCAGAAACCTTCGGAGCACGTCCTGCAGTACAAAGGTGCGGAAATTTCCAATATGCGCGGGCCCATAAACCGTCGGTCCGCAACAATACATCCGAAAGGTTTTTCCTTCTCCGGTCAGAAGAGGCTGAAGGCTTCTTGAGAGGGTATCATAAATAACGGGGTTGTTTTTTTTCATGAAGCAGAGGGAAAATGCTTAGCGGCAGGGCAAACGCCACAATCGCAGTGGTGAATCTGAGCAGTCCTTTGGTGCTCTGAGTTTAATCCGCTTCGTGCGCGAGGCAGGCAGCAATAAATCCTTTAAATAACGGATGCGGCTGATTTGGCTTGGATTGAAACTCTGGATGGAATTGGCAGGCCACAAACCAAGGATGGCCACGAAGCTCGATTATTTCAACAAGTTCCCCGTCCAGAGAAGTGCCGGAGATGACAAAGCCGCGATCTTCCATTTGTTGTCGATAGGCCATATTGAACTCATACCTATGCCGGTGCCTTTCCACTATTTCCTCACGCCCGTAGAGGCTGTGAGAGATCGTGCCCGGCTTAATGAGTGCTGGCCAGCACCCTAACCGCATGGATGCTCCCAATTCAGTAACATTGCTTTGCTCTTGAAGGAGAGCAATCACAGGGTGAGGCGTGTCGGGATCAAACTCCGTGCTGTTCGCTCCAGCGAGTCCGCAGGCGTTTCTGGCAAATTCGATGCTGGCGACTTGCATGCCGAGGCAGAGACCGAGGTAGGGGATCTTATTCTCCCTGGCAAATTTTGCGGCGATAATTTTGCCTTCGATTCCTCTGTCCCCAAACCCGCCAGGGACAAGGATGCCTACCACACCACCCAGCAGACGCTCTGCTGATGTTGGGGAATCTTCAATCTCCTCCGCGTCCACTTTCATCAAATCAATTCCGCAATCATTGGCAGCTCCCGCGTGGGTTAAGCTTTCATAGATGCTTTTATAGGCATCTTGCAGCTCAACGTATTTACCTACAATGGCCACCCTGACCCTCTTTTTGGGGTTGATGACTTTTTGCACAAAACGTCGCCAGCCCGACATATCCGCAGGAGGGAGATCAAGGTCGAGCAGGGTGCATATTGTCTCGTCGAGTTTTTCGCCCTGGAGCATCAGGGGGGCTTCGTAAATCGTGTGATCGACGTCACGCGCCTCCACCACAGCTTGGACAGGAACGTTGCAATAAAGAGAGAGTTTTTGTCGCACCTCATACTCCAGCGGATGTTCAGTGCGGCAGACGAGCACATGAGGCTGCAAACCGATCTCTCGGAGCTTGGCCACACTTTGTTGCGTCGGTTTGGTCTTGAGCTCACCCGCCGCCTTGATAAATGGGACCAGTGTC
This sequence comes from uncultured Chthoniobacterales bacterium, assembly GCA_937924445.1. Lineage (GTDB taxonomy): Bacteria > Verrucomicrobiota > Verrucomicrobiia > Chthoniobacterales > CALDSX01 > CALDSX01. The sequence continues at coordinate 11,276 of CALDSX010000005.1, read as the reverse complement.
ACATGCATAATCACCACATTGCGCATGCCTGCGCCGAGCTGAAATTGCCGGATTGCTTCCAGAAAGGGCAAGCCTTCGATGTCGCCGGTTGTGCCACCAATTTCCGTGATGATTACGTCCACCGGCTCGAGTGACGCCGTCTTAATACGAGCCTTGATTTCGTCCGTGATGTGCGGAATTACTTGAACAGTGTTGCCGAGGTAGTCTCCACGACGCTCTTTGGCGAGCACCGTCGCATACACCTGGCCGCTGGTAAGATTATTGTTGCGTGTAAGACGACATGAGGTAAACCGCTCATAATGGCCAAGATCCAGATCTGTCTCCGCTCCGTCACTCAAAACGTAAACCTCACCGTGTTGGAAAGGATTCATGGTTCCTGGATCGACATTGAGATAAGGATCGAACTTTTGCATCAGCACGCGAAGTCCTCTCCGCTCGAGCAGAGTGCCCAGAGCCGCAGCCGCAAGACCTTTACCGAGTGAACTAACTACCCCACCTGTGACGAAAATATATTTCATCCTATAAAGGATACACTCGATCAGAACACCCCGTGTGATCAAGCGAAAAATACCGCTTTATGTCACAACGTAGTCCAGCGTACCGAAATCCTGCGAAGAAGCACTCTGTCCCATCCATCCGAGACTCCTTTTCTCTTTAGACCTCTTAGGCGCAAATGGGAAAATCGAAAAACCAAACTCCATTTGAGGGCTAGAGGAGATGCGCTGGGCAAGGAGGACGATATTGCTTGAGGCGCCAGGGAATCTGAACTGGATGAAGGAGGCAGCTGTCCGAGGCAGATGGAAGAAATCTTTTTGAAAGAGATGTCTTCAGGCAATAAATCAATCTGCCAGGAGATTTCGCAGAGCGTTTGCGGCCGCCATGGCGGTTATGCCATGCTTTTCTCTTAGGATCTCAACACTGCCGTGCTCGATGAATTTGTCTGGCCAGCCGATGCGGGCCACAGGAATATGCAGTTTCGCTTCCGCAAGAAGTTCGATAACTGACGCCCCAAAGCCGTTGAGCAGAACATGGTCTTCAATGGTGCAAAAAGCTCGCACGCGGCGCGCAGTATCCAGGATAAGTTCCGCATCGAGAGGTTTGATCCAGCGCGGATTAATTACAGCCACCGAAACCCCTTCCTTGGCAAGCTCATCCGCTGCTTCGATGGCCATCGAAAGCATGTTGCCGAGTCCGAGGATAGCGGCGTCAGAACCTTCACGAATGATTTCGGCCCTGCCGATCTCGAGCAATTTTGGCGTTTTTTTGGGACGCACACCCGTTCCTGCGCCACGCGGATAGCGCACTGCAATTGGCCCAGATTCATAGTGCAGCATCGTGTAGAGCATGTCTGCAAACTCATCCTCGTCTTTGGGCTGCATATGAACGATATTCGGGATGTGGCGAAGGTAGCCGATATCGAAGAGACCGTGGTGAGTGCCCCCATCGTCACCTGAGAGACCAGCGCGATCCATGCAGAGACGGACGTTGAGATTTTGCAGCGCGATGTCGTGAATAATCATATCGTACGCCCGCTGCATGAAAGTGGAGTAGATAGCCAGAAAAGGCTTGTATCCTTGCGTTGCAAGGCCGCAGGCAAAAAGAGCTGCATGCTCCTCGGCAATACCGACGTCAAAGTAGCGCTCTGGAAATGCTTCGCGCACATGTGAGAGACCTGTGCCGCTCGGCATAGCAGCTGTGATCGCGACGACCTTTTTATCTTCCCCGCCCAGACGAGCGAGCGTCTTGCCAAACACTTCCGAGTAGGTGGCAAGCGCAGCCGGTTTTGTCTCGCCGGTTGTCGGTTCGAACTTGCCGAGTCCATGAAACTTATCGGGCTTTTCAATAGCGGGCTGAAAACCACGGCCTTTTTGTGTGATGATATGTAAAATGACCGGTGTTTCTTGTTGTTTAAGAAATTCCAAGCTCCGGATGAGCAGGTGGATGTTGTGGCCATCCACAGGCCCGAAGTAACGCAAGCCGAGCTCTTCAAAAATCACACTCGGAAAAATCATGCTCTTAACGCCTTCCTCTATTCTTTGCGCAAGTTCCACGGCCGAGCGTCCTCCGGCCCATTCAACAAACTTTGCGGCACGTTGACGGATCTGCGAATAGGTATCGCTGGTGACAATGCGGCTGAAATAATTTGCAATCGCACCCACGTTTTTTGCAATGGACCATTCATTGTCATTCAAAATAACAATGAACCTTTTGGTGGTCTGTGCCACGTTATTTAGAGCTTCGTAACTGACGCCACAGGTAAAAGCGGCATCTCCTGCGACCACGACGACATGTTCATCGCTGCCGGAGAGATCTCGAGCCGCGGCCATTCCGAGAGCGGCAGAAAGCGCTGTGCCGGCATGGCCGGCACCGTAAGAATCATGCGGGCTTTCGCTGCGTAGCATGAATCCGTTAAGCCCGCCATATTGCCTGATTGTATGAAAGCGGTCACGCCGTCCGGTTAAAAGTTTGTGAACATACGCCTGATGACTTACGTCGAAAATCAATTTATCTTTCGGCGTGTTAAACACACGGTGCAGGGCGATCGTTAACTCAACGACACCAAGATTAGGACCGATGTGTCCCCCGGTATGGGCAACCGTTGAGATGAGAACCTGACGTATCTCGTTGGCGAGCTGCAACAAAACGTTTTCAGGCAGAGCCTTGAGGTCGGAAGGCGAATCTATACCACTTAGTATGTGGGTCATCTTATCTACCGGATGCGAAGGTGAACTGACAGCGGCCTCTGGTTTTGGTGTGCTCAAAATTATTTAACTCTGTTGGCTGACGGATGGAAAAACACCGCTCAGGGTGATGTCTAAAAGTTTTCTTCCGAACTTGTCTCCTCAATTGTAACGGCAGCTTTAATCTTGACCGACCCATCACTGTTGTTTTCGATGAACCGAATCCGCTCACGAGCGTCAGCCAGAAGCTCTTCACAAAGTTTCACTAGGCGCATGGCCTGTTCATGAGACTCCACCAATTTTTCGAGAGGCAATTCACCAGATGCCATCTGCTGCACGATTACTTCGAGTTCTTTCATCGCCTCTTCGAAAGAGAGTTTTACCGCCTTCGGCGGGTCCCCGATAAGATTTTTTTCGTTTTGTTTTGGTGGCATCTCGTGAATTTTTTACGGAAAAGGGAGATTTTCCAGACTTCAGAGGGTTATACGAAGTCGCCAAGAAAAACGCTGTCATCAAGCAATGTCAAGCCCGACACTCGCTCCGACATTCCATTTTCTTTTTACGAATAACACGAAGCCGCGAAAATTCTCATTTACGCGGACGCTGAATGGAGTTCAATATTGATGAACTTCAGATCCAAATCCCAGAAAAAAATGCAACCTCAATATATTGCCTGTGATCTCGGAGCCGAAAGTGGCCGTGTGATCGTAGGTGCGCTCAAAGACGGAAAACTTGGACTCGAGGAGATTCACCGGTTTCCGAACGGCCCAATTCGCCTCGTCGGCACTATGCGGTGGAATCTGCTGGGTATCTTTGCGGAACTGAAAAAAGCCCTTTCAATGGTGGGAGCCCGCGGGGTCGAACCACGCGCCTTGAGTGTAGATTCCTGGGGGGTGGACTACGCTTATTTTTGCAAAAACGCCCCACTGCTGACGCCACCATTTCATTACCGTGACGGACGGACGGAGTCTGCATTTCCCCAAGCATTGGCGCGGGTGAAGCGGGATGAAATCTTCGATCAAACCGGGATCCAGTTCATGCGGTTCAACACGATCTACCAGCTTTTTGACGACCTAACTACCCAGCCGGAGATTGTGCATGTGGCTGACCGTTTCCTCTGCATCGCGGATTACTTGAATTACCTTTTCAGCGGGCGGGATGTTGCAGAGAGAAGTCTCGCCAGCACGACCCAGCTTTATGATCCGCAGGCGAAGGTCTGGTCAAAGAAACTCATTAAGGCCCTTGGATTGCGTGAGGCCATTTTTCCCGACATTGTTGATTCCGGAACTCTCCTAGGGACGCTGCTGCCCGATGTGGCAGTTGAAACCGGGCTCCCTCTCGATACAGCTGTGGCTGCCTGCCCCACACATGACACAGCATCCGCAGTTGCCGCAGTGCCGGGCGAGGGTGAAAATTGGGCATTTCTCAGCTCCGGCACCTGGTCGCTCCTCGGGGTCGAGTTAGCCTCGCCTATTATTTCGAACGAGACGCTTGAGAAAAACTTTACCAATGAAATTGGTCATGGTGGCACCGTACGGTTTTTGAAGAACATTGTTGGTCTGTGGATCCTTCAGGAATGCCGCCGGTGTTGGCTCGGGTCTGGGCAGGATCTCTCCTACGATGCAATCGAGGCTGCAGCGACCACCGCCGAGCCTTTTCGATCGCTGATACACCCCAACCACTCACAATTTATGAAGCCTGGCGATATGCCGTCGCGCATCCAGGAATTCTGTCGTGAGAGCGAGCAGCCAGTGCCTGAAACAGTCGGGCAGTTTTCACGTTGTATTATGGAAAGCCTCGCCCTGCTCTATGCGCAAACACTTGCTGAAGCGTCGAGCCTTGCCAAACGCCAGATCGACTGTCTGCATATTGTGGGTGGCGGGTGCAAAAATCGCACACTCAATCAATTCACCGCCGACGCCTGCGGTATCGAGGTGCTTGCTGGTCCCGTTGAGGCAACCGCAGCGGGCAATTTGCTTGTGCAGGCAATCGCCTGTCGCGACGTCTCCGATCTCACTGAGGTGCGAAGCATTGTCCGCAATTCCTTCCAGCTCGAAGCATTTGCCCCGGGCAACAGCCGAATGTGGGAAAAAGCAAAAGCCACGTTTGCAAAGCTGCCCTGTTCTTGAAAACCGATGCGCGTCACGCTTTTTGTCCCCTGCTACATTGACGCTTGCTACCCGAGGGTTGCGATGGCTGTTGTTCATATCCTGGAACGTCTCGGGCATGATGTTCTGTTTGATGAGCGGATCACTTGCTGTGGCCAACCGGCCTTTAACTCCGGTTATTGGGACGAAGCCCGTCCTATTGCCGCAAAAGTCTTGAACACTCTCGCGACGTCAGAATGTGTTATTATACCCTCCGGCTCCTGCGGCGCAATGATCAAGGTTTTTTATTCCCAGCTTTTCGCTGGGCACCCGCAGGAAAACGCTGCAAAAAGCCTTGCTCAACGCACGTATGAGTTTGCCACTTTTTTGACAAACGTTCTCGGAGTCACAGATCTTGGAGCAAAATTTCCGGCTCGCGCTGTTTACCACGACGGCTGCCACGGTTTGCGGGAGCTTGGTTGTAAAAGAGAGCCACGGCTGTTACTCAAGAATGTGCAAGGCTTGGATCTCGTTGAAACGAACGAAGCCGAAACTTGCTGCGGCTTCGGGGGGACTTTTGCGGCCAAGTTCCCTTCGATCTCCACGGCCATGGGTGAAGTGAAGTGTGCCTCCGCGATTGAAACAGGGGCCGAGTACATCATCTCTGCTGACTCGAGCTGTTTGATGCATCTTCAGGGGCTGATCGACCGTCAGAAGTTGCCCATTAAAACTATTCACCTTGCCGAGGTCCTCGACACCGTCAATTCTTAACCACACAATCGTACGCGGGATGGCCTTATCTCCATTTGCGCAAATGCTTTCCGCAACACTTGGAAAAGCTGCGGTTGTTGAGGGAATTAAACCAACTCCCCGAGCAGATGTCCGGCAGAGTGTTTCGATACTCGTTTAGTGGAGCGACGCGTGGAGTTTTTGATACTCTCTCTCGAAGCCGCAGGATTTGTAACTGCTGGGACAAGTTCCGTCGCCTCACCAAAACGTCCAACACCAACCAACTCCTCCTTGAGGGTATTTACAAACCGTTTATGGGCTGGGGAGATCGCGCGGTTGCGTTTGCTAATCACCCCGATCGGGCGAAACATACTCGGTTCGTCGAACTCGATCATAACAAGATGTCCGTCGCGCACCTCGTCAGAGACCGCCGCGGCGGGCACGATCGAGACAGCATTTTCAATCTCAACAGCACGTTTAACAGTCTCTATGTTGTCGAACTCCATGGCCAATCGGACAACAACACCCGCTTCCTGAAATCTTCGATTGATGGCCTTGGTCGTTGGTTGGTCCGGTTCGAAAGCAATAAATTTCTCTCCAGAAAGATCACGAAATCGAATCCTCCGGCGCTCTGACAGCGGGTGCCCAGGAGGGCAAATCAAGACCAATTTATCTCTCCAAAATGATTCAACGATCAATCCTTTTCGTCGGATTGGAAAGGCGACGAGTCCAAGATCCGCCGTGCCCGCGAGCACTTCGCTATAAACCTGGGATGCACGACGATACTCCACCCGTGCGTCCACATCAGGATAAAGCACTCGGAATCGCTTGAGGTATGGGGGCAATTCGTGCAGGCCTATGCTGTAAACCGTGGCAATACGAAGCGGTCCGGCCACAATATTCTGCAACTCCCTAATGCGAGAACCAAGACTGGCGTATATGCTGAGTATTTCCCTGCTTGCTTCCAAAAAGGCAACGCCCTCAGGAGTTAGGGAAAAATTTTTCTTCCCGCGCTCGATAAGAATCGTTTTAAAATGACGCTCCAACGAACGGATCTGTTGGCTGACAGCGCTTTGGGTTATTTCGTTGAGGGCGGCCGCATGAGAGAAACTCGCCGTCTCAACAAGGTCACGAAAAACCTTGAAAGCTTGAATTTGCATTACATGGAAAATATAAACATTTTTAATATAATAGGTCAAGATGTCCGTTGTGAACCATTCTTATTCTGAGAGGCTCCTTTCCATTTTGGAGCGGATTAAAGCCGCCACGAGTCGTTCCGGACGTCGGCCAGACTCTGTACGGCTGGTGGCTGTTTCAAAAACTCATCCTCCGGAAGCTGTGCAGGCTCTAGCCGAGGCCGGTCATGATTTGTTCGGTGAGAGCCGTGTTCAAGAGGCCAAGGCAAAGATCCCTCTCTTACCAGCAAGATTAAAATGGCATTTCATAGGGCATCTTCAGAAAAACAAAATACGACAGGCACTCCCTCTTTTTGATCTCTTCCACGGCGTTGATTCCGCCGAGCTTGCGATACAAATGGATCGGATCGCTTCCGAAACTGGCCGCATCACTAGAATTCTTCTCGAAATCAACGTCGCAGGGGAATCCTCGAAATTCGGGCTTAACCAAGAGAGTGCGCCTTCCGCTTTGGATAAAATTGCCGGGCTTCGTTATGTGGAACTTCATGGCCTGATGTGCATTCCTCCACCGGTCAAAAAAACCGACGATGCACGGGTTTACTTTGCCGCCTTACGAGAATTGCGCGATCAGCTTGAAGAGAGACTTGGTGCGCCACTACCCGAACTCTCGATGGGCATGAGTGGCGATTTTGAAGCAGCCATCCTCGAAGGGGCGACACTGGTGCGGGTAGGTTCCGCCCTCTTCGGCCCACGCCTGGCAGCAAACAACCAATAAACACTCTTCAACTCCAGTCCGTCAGTTATCATCATGACCAGGCAAGAAATTATTCAGGCACTCGAGCGAACGGCATTTCTGCTACAACTTAAAGGGGCAAACCCTTTCAAGGTACGCGCCTACATGGCCGCGGCCCGGACAATCGAAACAATGAGTGATGATCCGGTCGAACTGATTTCCAAGCAAGGGAGCGATGGAATCCCAGGTATCGGTGCCACAATGGCCGCAAAACTCAACACTCTCATTCGTCAAGGCACACTGCCACAACTGGCAGAACTTTTAAGGGAATTCCCAAGCACCCTTTTTGATCTTCTCGAAATCGAAGGTCTTGGCCCCAAAAAAATCAAAACTCTCCATGATCAGCTCGGCGTAACTTCAATCGAAGCCTTGGAAAAAGCATGCGCAGACGGGCGAGTTGCAGAACTGTCAGGTTTTGGACCGCGCAGCGCATCCAACATTCTGGTGGCAATTCAACGTCGTCGTCAGAATTCGGGACTCTTTCTTCCCTATACTGTCGAAAGTGAGGTTGATTACGTGCTCGATCAGCTTCGAAACCACCCGGCCTGCGGTCAGGTAGCAGTGGCAGGCAGTTTCCGTCGTGGGTGCGAAACTCTTCGGAACCTTTATTTCGTGGCTTCTTCAAAATCTCCCGAATCTTTAACAAAAGCCTTTCTGGCCTTGCCGGTTGTTACAGAGAGCCTCTCCTGCGAAAACCATCGTTGCTCTGGCCGCTTTCAATCCGGGATTGAGGCTCGATTAGAGATCGCAGCCTATGCGGAATTTCCTCTCACCCTCAACTGGTTCACCGGTTCCACTTCACATACTGAACGTCTCCAGCAATTAGCGCAGGAACGTGGTTGGTCTCTCAAGATGTCGAGACTTGAAGCTGCTCCTGGATCCCCTCCCCCGCCACCCATTGAAGATGAAGATCAACTCTACGCCGCGCTCGGGCTCTGCCCCATCCCCCCCGAACTGCGCGAAAACCTGGGCGAGATCGAAGCGGCCCGCCAAAACTCTTTGCCAGCTCTTGTCGAACTGCCCAACTTGCGGGGCACTTTTCATGTGCACACCAGAGCAAGCGATGGCAGGGGAAGCCTTCATGAAATGGCTGAAACAGCGATGGCTCTCGGCTTTCAATATCTCGGCATATCCGATCACAGCAAAAGTTCCTACCAAGCAAACGGGCTCAACGAAGATCGTCTCATCGCTCAAATCGAAGAAATTCAAGCCTTTAATCGGACTGTTTCAGGCTTTCGACTTTTTTCAGGAGTAGAGTGCGACATTCTCAAGGATGGTTCCTTAGATTTTCCTGATGAAATCCTCGACCTGCTCGATTTTGTCGTTGTTTCAGTTCACAGCTTTTTCACGATGGATCGTGTGAAAATGACTGACCGAATCATCAAAGCCATTTCAAATCCGCACGCCACATTCCTCGGCCACATGACCGGACGTCTCCTCACCCGCCGCGATCCATATGAAGTGGACCTACCGGCTGTGATTCGTGCAGCAGCTCAAACCGGAACGATCATCGAATTTAACTGCACTCCCCAGCGAATGGATCTCGACTGGCGTTGGTGGCGCGAAGCAAAAGAAAAGGGAGTTCTCTGTTCTATCAATACCGATGCCCACTCACCGGAAGGTCTTGGCACTCTCTGGGCCGGACTGCGCACAGTCCGCAAAGGTTGGCTCACACGCAAGGATGTCGTAAATTCTCTCCCCCTTGGACAAATCGAAGAGGTTCTTGCAAAAAAAAAGCAACTCGCTGGTGTTTCGTAACTCCCTTCTTACCGAAGCTATTTTCACGTGAAATAGTTTGAACTCTCAAGGTGCTTCGCTCATAAAGCCGCATGACCACACGAACCGTGGCTGAATTACTCGCCCAAACGGCAAAAAATTTTACAGAACTCCTCGGACCTATTTCCATCTCCGACCTTTTGGCGGCAGTGACCTCTGAACTGGGCCATGAAGAGGCGCTGGATCGCTTTTGTATTCAACATTCCAATGCCCGCTCCGCCCCACCAGGATGGCGCACAACCCACCTCGCACGCGCTCTCCCTCCGGGATCTATTCTCCACATCTTCGAAAGTGGCTCCCCTCAGCCGGCCATTCACACTTTAATGTGCGGTCTCCTACTCGGCGCTCATAATCTTTGCAAAATTCCCAAAGGCGGATTGCATGAACTCCGAGCATTTCGTGATGCACTCCCCGCCGAACTGAAAAATGAGGTCGAAATATCTGAAACCCTCCCCTCGGAGTGGATTGAAAATTCCGACGCCATTACAGCGCATGGGAGTCATGAGTTCATCAGCGCCATCCGGGCAAAGATAAAACCTCACCAAATTTTTCTCGCAAAATGTCGCCGCATCGCTTTTTCTGTTGTTTTCGAGGATTCCATCTACGAAACCCCTCGTGCTGCGGCTCGAGACGTTTCACTTTTCGACCAGCACGGTCTTTTTAGCCCGCACGTTATCTACGTAGCTGAAACTGGACATCTCGATCCTGTCTCCTACGCCCGCCAACTTGCTGCGGCAATGGAAGAGTTTGATCGTCAATCACCACGGCGACTCTTGGATGCCGACTCGGAGGCACTAATATCCACAATCCGAACCAGCTACCGCTTCAAAGCCTCCAACAACCGGAAAACCACAGCAATTTGGGAATCAAAAGGTTCAACCAACTGGACCGTTATTTTCGAAGCCGATCCGACCTTCTCTGTAAGCTGCCTTAACCGCTTGATTTTTGTAAAACCACTTCCACGCTCCTTTCCAGTGGCTTTGGCTCAGGTACGCCCACTCCTCGGAGCTGCTGCCGTCCACCCGGCCACTCTCGAAAATGCTGCACTTCTGGCCAAAACAGGCGTCAGCCGTATCTGCCCGTTTGGACGTCTCCACACCCCCTTGGCCACATGGCACAACGATGCCGCACAAAATCTGGCGCCTCTCGTCCGTTGGGTGGATTACGAACAACCGGCGCGGTGATTTGTGTGAAACCCTTTTATGTGAGCACAGTAATAACAGGCCCTAAGAAATACCCCGCGGGGGGAAATTTTTAACCCGCATTTCTCAGACCCGTCCTACTCTCGGTCTGGTTCTTTCTCGTCGTGCTGGTGTTGCGCTTGCTCGCCCCTCATGCGGCATGTTCTATATAGCTCTTTGGCTCTCTCCGCGCGCACCCTGCTATGTCGGCAGACCCCGTCGCCTCGTCACGAAAAAGGTAAGAAGAGCGGTTTAAGATTTAAATCTGCGAAGGCCCTTACATAACGTCACATACCTCACAGAATTTTGGCTCAAATGACATTCTGTGCCATAGAGCAAATGGCAAAGAGACCGCGCCCGCTGACGAAGAGCGAAGCGTTAATTTAAGAGTGTCTTTTCTTCTGTTTTGTCTCAGTTGGGGATGAACCGGAACCAGTCCACATTGAACAATGGTCCGTTTGATTGAGGCAACTCCGCAGGGGAAATTTTCCGGAATAACGGGCTGGATGTGCTCACGGGACTCTCGCACCCCCGAGCGACAAGGTATAAGTCATGCACCCCGGAGACAGGGGCACAGGGAGCTTGGCTGAGCTTGTAAAAGTTATGTTGGAAAGTAACTGCTCAGGTAGTCCCACCATGGGACCATCAGTAACCGAAGAATAGATTACCCCCCCCGAACGCAACAGAAAAAAGTTCGTTTTTTGCTGGATTCACCAGGGGGGCCTGCCGTATCTTGCTCGCCATGACAAGCCTCTTGGTGATGCAAGGGCGACAGTTGAACGGCGCGGACATCGCTTGGATCCGGGGCTGCTGGACGAACATCCCGAGTGGTGTCGCTCGCGACTCAGCGTGGAACTCTGCCAGCGTTGGGCCTGGCGCAACGCGCAAGGCCG
>CALDSX010000004.1 GCA_937924445.1 uncultured Chthoniobacterales bacterium | reverse complement strand
CTTGGGCTGGCCCAGCGCATTGCGCCAGTTCCAGCGCGCGCACAGTTCACGGCTCAGGCGCGAGCGACACCACTCGGGATGTTCGTCCAGCAGCCCCCGGATCGAAGCGATGTCCGCGCCGTTCAACTGGCGGCCTTGCATCACCAAGACGCTTGTCATGGCGAGCAAGATACGGCAGGCCCCCTGGTGAATCCAGCAAAAAACGAACTTTTTTCTGTTGCGTTCGGGGGGGGGGAATCTATTCTTCGGTTACTGATGGTCCCATGGTGGGACTACCTGAGCAGTTACGACGAGAATTTTAATTTTCACCTAACCGAAGAAAAAAGACCAACCAACTCCACTATGCCCAATCAGCCATCCGCCCTCTTACTCGCCGGTATCATCATTATCGGCATCATCGCTCTATCTCTCTTTGTTATCCTTTTCAACTTTCTCGGCTTATGGGTGCGCTCGATGATCGCCGGAGCACCCGTCGGCCTTTTCAACATGGTCGCCATGCGTCTGCGCCGTGTCCCAGTGAGCCTGATCGTTGACACGCGCATCACCGCAGTAAAAGCTGGTCTCGACATATCAGCCGATCAACTTGAAGCCCACTACCTCGCCGGCGGTAACGTGGAACAAACCGTCCTTGCCCTCATCGCGGCAGACAAGGCCCGCATCAATCTGGACTTCGATCGCGCTTGTGCCATTGATCTCGCCACCAAAGGCACCGGCAAAACCGTCCTCGAGGCCGTCCGCACCAGCATTAACCCGAAAGTAATCGACTGCCCTAACCCCGGCACCGGAAGAACCACCATTGATGCCGTTGCTAAAAACGGTATCCTGCTTCGAGCACGCGCCCGCGTCACCGTCCGCTCAAATCTTGATCGTTTCGTCGGTGGTGCCACAGAAGAGACGATTGTCGCTCGCGTCGGCGAAGGTATCGTCACCTCGATCGGCTCTGCCGAGTCCCATAAACATGTGCTGGAAAATCCTGACAGCATCTCCAAAAACGTCCTTGCCCGTGGTCTCGACGCCAACACCGCATTCGAAATTCTCTCAATTGATATCGCCGACATTGATGTGGGCGAAAACATTGGTGCGAAGCTCCAAACCGAGCAGGCAGAAGCTGACAAAGTTATCGCTCAGGCGAAGGCAGAAGTCCGACGTGCTGCCGCAGTTGCACTCGAACAAGAAATGAGTGCCAAAGTACAGGAGATGCAGGCCAAGGTTGTCGAGGCGGAAGCCCAGATACCCATGGCAATCGCAGAAGCTTTCCGAAACGGCAACCTCGGTATTATGGACTATATGCGCCTCAAAAACATTGAGGCTGATACCTCCATGCGCAAGGCAATTTCAGGCCAGAACCCAGCGAGCACTGGAATGCCTGGCTGATCAGCGCATCATATGGAGCTATTTCGATCTTCTCTTCCTCGCTCACCCTCCTCCCGCCAGCCTAAGAATTTAACTGACCTCAACTGAAATGGAGCTCTGATGGAACAGCTCATCATCATCCTCATTTTTATTGTCATCAGTATATTCAACTGGCTCTCCAAACAAGCCGAGGAAAAACGTGCCCGCGACGAACTCGAGAAAGGGATTGGCACCTCACCGACCTCTGAAGAAGGAGATTTTTCTGAAGGTGATCGTCTGGCTCCGCCAAAACCTCAAAAGCGATCTTCCGAGGAGGAGCAGATCAGAAAATTTTTTGAAGCTCTTGGGTTGCCATCGGACGTTATAGAGCCACCTCCCACTCCTGCGCCACCACCGCAGCCTATTTATAAAACCGCACCTCAAGCCTCCCAGTCTCCGCAGAAGTCCCTGAGTAAGGCGCCAGCAAAGGTCGCAACCTCAGCACCGCAGACTCGCCCCGTCAAAAGCGAAACCTTACTCACAAAAGAAGAACAAGAAGCCCTCGAACGCATCAAGGCCGGAAAACCCAGTGCTTTCACCCATGCACGGCCTTCTATGAAAACGAACCGTATCTCAACAGGCCGTAAATTTATTGATGAGACGGTCGCTCTTCTCAGCAACCCCACATCTGCCAGAAAAGCTATTCTGCTTCGAGAAATCCTCGACCGCCCCGTCGCTCTGAGAGAAAACCCGGCGCTTGGAAGGTTTTATATTTGATGCATCGCTCTTTTCAAGCCTCTACCTTTGCTGCATTCATCGCTTTTCTCCTTCTTGCGATCACTTTAAAAATCTCAAATGCGCAGCTAACAGACTCACATGTCTTGGCTCGTAAACTTGCTTTCGAGCTTGCAAACGCTTTCGCTAACGATGACTTCAAGCTCAGAGACGGATTTTTCGTCGGCCATCTAGCTGAAGGTCAATCTGAGGTTATAATCGTCCATCTTTACGCGGGAAACGCATACTGGTTCTCCGCTGCATCGCAGTCACCAGATTCCAAAATAGAAGTAAGCGTTTTTGACGAACTCGGAAAAAACATCACTTCCGATTCTATCATGCGACCAGGGAAAAGCGCTGCTAGCACCATACCAGATGCAAGTGGGTTGCACTATGTGCGTATCCGGCATTTGGAAGGGCCAGCATGTGATTTCGCGCTTCTCTACAGTTATAAATAACAAATGAGGTCCGCGCCCATCTGAGCCGCTTATCTCATAAAGCCAGGTTTTTGCCGCACCCCGACGGGAGCCTCCTGCGATGAAAAGATTAAGTGAAGTGTAAACTGGTTATAGTCTTCAGCAAAAGCGGCTTTATGAACCTTTTTGATAGACGCGCCCAGAGGGTGACAGAGGAAGTACCGCGTTGTGTAGAATCACTCGCCACCATAAAGGTATGTTCCTCGAACATCTCGACAGCATGAAGCATTTTTGATTCTGAACTCATGGAATTTCCCCTTTCTTTTTTTGCCTTTATGTGAATTACTCATACCCGCTGAGTTCTAAGAACGTGCGACTATGGGTGCATTTTCGAGGAGCAAGAGGAGGTCTGCCATGAGGGCCAGTGAGGGTTTGGAACAAGCTTCCCTGCCAAGATCCAGCGGGGCGAGCATCTGATTGTAAGTGCCTGGCGGCTTTTGACGTAATTTTGGTGGTAATTATTAAATGAGACAAGAGTGAACTAAAGTTTCTGGAGGGGGTGTGGGCAAGGACTTTGTCGGCTCAGCGTTCGGATGGCAGGCAGGTGAATTTGTTCTCGGTGACGCGGACGCAGTTGGGAACCTCGAAATTTTGTTGGAACTTAGCCTCGAGGTAGGGGGGCGGCTGCTCATTTCGCGGCGTGTGGTGTGTTCGAGCGCCAGGCGGTTGTCTATGAAGCCATATAAGACGGTATCCTCTCGGACGACTGAAATTGTGATGTTATTCTGCGATGCGTAGGGGGCCTGCTCGTAGGGCGTTGTTGAAAATGCAGTAATGGAATATCGTTAAAACACTCGCCCGACACCACCGGGAGCATCGAATAAATTTTTTCAAATTCTCGGGGAAGTATCTGAAAAACTTGTAATTCAAAGCAGTGCGCACAGGCCAGAGTGGGTGAGAAAATTTCCGCTAATGCTTTGTTATGAAATTTCAAACTGGCCCATAGGTCGTCACCTCTGCTTGGCAACCGTAACTTGAACACTTTAAACGAAAGAATAACGCAAACCCACACAGAAGGTGATTATTCTCCAGATCGCGGTGCGCATGAACTCTTGGTATTGTATTTATCCTGTGGGACAGGCGGATAGATTCATTCGGAAAAGCATTTTTGCGAGGCGAGCACTCGATTTTTAGAAACAACAGCAAGGTTTAACGAAGATCGTTTAAAAACTTTTACTTTTTTTGCGAGCAAGTCGGCAGAGAGGTCGGTGTCAAGTCGCTGCCGGGGGTGTTTCATTGGAAGAGGTGGATAGCGAGAGGAGCAAAAACATCTTTGGCTCGCTGGCACAAGCCTCCGAACTCTAAAATTTCTTTTGCTGACGCCTCTTTGTGAAATGCAAAGTGTTGGATTGGAAATATCCCTCAAAATAACAAAAGCGCCCATTCGTTCAGGAACGGGCGCTTGACCAAACACGGCCTTTGATTGAAACCGCTCAAACGACAGCGGCTTTTGAATGCGAAGAGATTGCCTAGTTGCTTTTTTCGAGCTGGGCACCTGCTTTTTTCCAACCGGCAAGGCCAACAGCCAGATGTTTGATGTTGGTGTAACCTAGGCTTTCAGCGGCCTTGGCACCTTGTTTGTAGGCGTTGCACAATTCGCTGCCACAGTAGGCGACGACAAGAGTTGATTTGTCTTCGGGCATAAGAGCAGCGAGGTTGTCTTTGTTCGCCACGTAATCAATGGCACCCGGAATGTGCCCTTTCTTGAAAGATTCTGTGCCGTTAACGTCTAGCACAACAACTTTTTTCTCGGCGATGGCCTTTTGTAGCTCTTCAACAGAGATATCGGGGTAACTTCCTGCAAAAACAACCCCTGCGGCTATGGCGATGGCGGTGAGAGATGCGAATAGTTTTTTCATACAATCTTTAAAGACACGGATCCGGTTGGAATGTTCAAACTTTAGAAAAATTCCAATCCGCACGTTTCTGGCAAACCTGCCATAAGATTAAAACTCTGGACGGCTTGAAGCCCAGCGCCTTTGCCTAAATTATCAATAGCCGAACAAAGAACGACGCGTCCTGTGCGAGTGTCTGTTCGGAAGGAAATATCGCAAAAATTGGTTTTTACGACATGTTTGGTGTCCGGAAAAGAACCAGGCCGGAGCCGAACAAAATACTCGCTTTCATAGGCCACATTTAACACCCGTCCGACATCGGCATCGCTTGTGCCGCTGACCAGATTTGCATGTATAGTCGAAACAATTCCACGCGTCACCGGCGCGAGGTGTGGAGCGAAACTGATATGGAGACTTTTCCCAGCAGCGAGTGAGAGCTCTTGTTCGATTTCGGACAAATGTCGGTGTCGGGGAAGTCCGTATGCGCGGAGGCTCTCGTTGCATTCCGCAAAAAGGAGTGTGGTTTCCGCTTTGCGTCCCGCTCCGCTAACGCCGCTGATGCTCGAAGCCACAATGCTGTCGGTTTGCAGGAGCCCGGCCTTGAGCAGCGGGTGGAGTGGCAGAATAATACTCGTGGGGTAACAGCCGGGAGAAGCAACAAGATGCGCAAGACGAATTGGTTCCCTATAAATTTCGGGCATTCCATAAACAGCTTCTCTGAGCAAGTGGGGTGCGGGATGGGCAGATTCGTAAAATTCTTGGTAAGCAGCCGCTGATCGAAGGCGAAAATCTGCGCTTAAATCAATGACGCGCACGCCAGCCTTAATCAGCGGCTCTGCAAATTCGGATGCCAATCCGTGAGGCAAAGCAAGGAAAGCGAAGCGTGCTCCGCTCATCGCAATAAGCTCTGCTGAAGATGACGAGAAGCGGAGAGGGGCAAGTGGTCCACGAGCAAATTGAGGCAACACATCTGCGACTAAGCGACCTTCATGCTGACGAGATGTCACACAGACGACGCGGACGTTTGGATGAACGGAAAGGACGCGGAGAAGTTCTTCGCCGGAATAACCGCTCGCCCCGACAACCCCCACTGGCACAGGTTGAAATGAGATTGGATTCGTCACATACAAAACTCGCCTGAACAGAAAGTAAATTCAAAAGGAATTCAAAACTCAGCAACATCCTCTCTAAGGCCAGCCCCCTGAAGTCTCTCGCAGTCAGATACTGGGTTGTCGCGAGAGGAGCTTTGATGTTTGTGGCACCTATGAAAAATGATGAAGAACCGCCTGCCGGGGCTTAACCTCGTCGAGAAAATGTATGAAAAACCGTTAATTGGGGGGAGGCGGGGGGAGGCACCAAGGAAAAATGAGTTGCATGGTAAAAGTGTCGAATCATAGCCACCGCCGATCGCTGATTCATGTGGCCGTTAAAGCTTAGAGTGTCGGCCGTTGGATACGGGCGCGATCTAGAAAGCGCATTACATCCCGCTGCCGATCAACGCTTTTTTCGCCCAACTCGGCTAATTCTTCCAGTGCACTCAGGGCTTTGATGAAATCTCGAAAAAGCGAGAGTTTGAGATTCTCTTCGGGCAATGACTCCAGGACAGATTTGAAATTAAGCAAGCATTTATAAAGTTTTTCGGCAACAGGGTTTCCATAGGCATACCATGTGATGGCATCCCATGAGTAAGGGCTGCTATCATCTGAAATAAGCCAGAGCAGACGGAGTGAACTCATCTGGACTTTTTCTTTGATAAAATACTCCCCGTCATCCGTGAGTTCTATTCGGTTGTTTGGATAGAGAAAATTGATCGTGCTCCTGAATCTTTTGGCTGCGCGTGCTCTCTCCGCACGATAGCGCTCGACAATGAGGCGCCCGGCAAGTCGCGGAGGGGGCACCCGGAAGAAAACCAAAAGAGGGGGAGGATCGTGGGTAATAACTTCGGAAAGGTTTTCTACCAACAGATCCAACGCCTCTTTCATCGGATCCGTAGTCGAGGGTGGAGCAGTCTCGGAATCTATAATACGTTCTTCTGGTAAGCCTGACGAAGCGGGGGGAGCCACCTGCGACTCACCCAGCTTCTTAGAAGGCGTCGGGGCGGCTAGAGTGGTGACAATCGAATGCCACAGTATGGCAAGCAGAAAAAGGAAGGCGCTCCTTCTCCAAGATATGCCGAATACGTTTTGCATGAAACGGATCTATAAGTAAGTGCTTTTTCGTCCAGCGATAATATAACTTGCTGCTATCGAATCGATCTCAATGCTCGGAGGCTTTCTCCGCCCCGAGGCCTGTGTTGGCACGGACGGAAAGTTCGTCATATAAAATTGCAGCGGCCGGTTCTCGCGAAAAAATTGTTGCCAGCCAGGTAGCCAGAAAACCTAGGGGGATACTCAGTAATGCCGGATTTTTCAGAGGGAAAATCGCATTTTTACCCATCACCTCCGGGCTCAATAAGATAAGCACGATACTCGAGACCAGTCCAGAGAGGAGCCCGACAACCGCACCGATCGTCGTGAACCGCCTCCAAAAGAGCGAAAAAAGAATTACAGGCAGATTTGCGCTTGCTGCCACCGCAAAAGCCAGTCCCACAAGGAACGCAACGTTGACATCGGGCCCGAGAAAAATTGCAATGCCGATAGCCGCTGCACCCACTAGAAAGGCTGTGATTCGCGCGGTGCTCACCTCCTCTCCCGGGCGGTGTTCTCTGCCGTGATGAATGACGTTTGTGAAGAAATCGTGGGCAAAACTTGTGCTGGCGCTAATGGTCAGACCTGCGACAACAGCCAGGATTGTGGCAAAGGCCACTGCGCTAATAAACGCAAAGAGCAGTTCGCCTCCCAGCTGTCGCGCTAATTCCGGGGCGGCCATATTCGTTCCGCCATTGGCTTTTATGTGATCGGGGCCAAGGAGGCTGGCCGCACCAAAACCGAAAAACGTTGTCATAATGTAGAACGCTCCGATAATCAGCATCGCCCAGACCACACTCGCACGAGCCGTGCGCGCATCGGGGACGGTGTAGAAACGGATGAGGATGTGTGGCAACCCTGCTGTTCCGAAAACAAGCGCCATTCCAAGAGAGATTTGATCCCAAGGATTTTTGAATAGCAAACCTGGGGTGAGAAAGTCGCGCACAATCTTCGTGCCATCGGGAGCGGTGCTTTCAATCGAACTAAGGGAACCAAGAAATTTGCCCAGATCGAATCCAAATTGGGCCATGACCAGTAGGCTGAGCAAAATGCTGCCAGACATGAGTAAAATGGCTTTAATGATCTGCACCCATGTTGTGGCGAGCATGCCGCCGAACACCACATAAACAACCATGAGCGCTCCGACACCAATAACCGCTGTCTCGTAACCGACACCCGGGATTAGCTGTCGCACCAACGTGCCAGCACCAACCATCTGTGCGATCATGTAAAAAATCGAGACCGTTAAAGTGCTAAAGGATGCCGCTGCACGCACCGGCCTTGCCTGCAGCCGATAGGCCAGAACGTCGGCCATGGTGAATTTTCCTGCGTTTCTGAGAGGCTCCGCTACAATGAGTAACACGGTCAAATAGGCCACAAGAAACCCAACAGAGTACATAAACCCATCGTAGCCGTTGCATGCGATCATTCCGGCAATACCCAAGAAACTGGCTGCGCTCATATAATCTCCCGCGACGGCCAAGCCGTTTTGCCAGCCTGTAATGCGTCGGCCTGCCGCAAAGTATGCACTCGCCCCCGCGGAACGTCTCGCGCTATACCAGGTGATAACAAGAGTCGCTGCGACAAACGCAAGAAAAATCCAGAGTGCCAAGCCGCCCGGAGGCTCTATTGCACCGAGATACCAATCGAAGGGTTGCATTGGCGATTTCATCTCTCTTGACCTTTGGCCACAAAAAATTTTCTAACGAGCGATGCTGCTTTAAGATCCCACCTCATCGCCACTGACAGGTAAAGAAACGCAAGCGCCCAAGCCATGAAAAATTGGGATAGCGCAAAAAGATAAGCGAGGTTCAAACCTCCGGGAAGTCTCCGCGCCATGAAATCAGGAAACCATCCGACAGAGATAGGAAGTAAGAAGTAATACACTATGAAAAAAATGGTTGCGGGGAGAATGAACCGAAATTTCGCGCGAAGGAGCAGAGCAAATTCCTCGTCTGCGGCGATGGCCTTCCAATCGGCGGCTGTGATCTCCTCCTGAGCGGTTAATTCGTGACTCGGTTTTTTAGCGCGACCAAGAGGAGCGATGTCTGTGGGGGATGCGGATTCCGGTGTTAAATCTTTTTGCGACAATCCGGAGCCCAGCTTAATGGGGGAATTCATAGATCCAGCCATTTATAATTTTCTACTTCATCTGTCCATAAAAAATCGTCCTTTTGTGTTGCGATTTTTATGGCACCAATATCGCGCTTTTTGATTTGAGCGGGTTCAAGAAATTCTTGAACAACTTTTTGATTGCTGTTTTTTTGTGAACATGATTGAAGAGACAAACGATCTTCTTGCTGTGCGCAGGCAGAAACTTGAGATGCTCCATCAATTGGGTATTGATCCCTTCGGGGCGGCCTTTGAGGTGAGCGGAAGTATTGGAGAGGTGCGGGCAGCCTTTGCAGAAGGACAGAGAGTTCGTATAGCCGGACGACTAACCGCTCATCGCGACATGGGCAAGAGCCATTTCTGCGACCTTAGCGACGCTACGGGGCGTCTGCAGATTTACCTTCACCCCAAAGAAATGGGGGCCACGGCCGCATCGATCTTTAAAAACACCGATCTCGGGGATTTTCTTGGTGTGGAAGGCGAGACGTTCATCACAAAAACCGGAGAACCGACTATCCGCGTGAGCGAACTGGTTTTTCTTTCAAAAGCAAAGCGTCCTCTGCCAGACAAATGGCATGGTCTTTCAGACGTTGAACGGCGTTATCGGCAGCGCTATCTCGATCTGATCTCAAACGAACACTCCCGAAAACTATTCGAACAGCGTGCAAAGATTATCCGTGAAATTCGAAATTTTCTTCATCAACGTGGATTTGTTGAAGTTGAAACACCGATGATGCAGCCAATTGCCGGTGGTGCCGCAGCGCGCCCTTTTAAGACACACCACAATGCCCTCGGTCTTGATCTCTATCTTCGGATTGCGCCGGAACTTTTTCTCAAACGTCTTCTGGTTGGCGGCTGCCCGAAAATTTTTGAGCTCAACCGCAACTTTCGTAACGAGGGGATTTCGCGTCGCCACAACCCTGAATTCACAATGCTCGAAGTTTACTGGGCTTATGCGGATTATGAAAAAATGGCGGAATTGGTTGAGGAAATGATTTGTCACCTTGCCATACAGATTCATGGCTCGTTAAAATTCGACCATCGTAATGAGGAAGGGCATTTGTTACGAACGATCCACCTCGATCGACCGTGGCGGAGGGCGCGTTACTGCGATTTGATTGAACAAGTGGCACCGGGCTGGTTTTCCTCAACCCCGGTTGATCGGCGTAGGCGTTGCTTTGAATTAGGCGTCGAAATTTCTCCTGAGATGACAGACTTTGAAGTGACCCAGCAAATCTTCGAAAAGTGCGTTGAAGAAAAGACCATGGATCCGCTGTTCGTCACTCACCTTCCGAAGGAACTCGTGCCTCTGGCCAAACAAAATCGGGAGGATCCTTCGGTGGTAGACGTCTATGAGCTCATTATTAACGGCGCGGAAATCTCGCCCGGCTACAGCGAGTTGAACGATCCCGAGGTTCAGCGACGACGTCTGGAGGAGCAGTCTGGTGGCGAGGCGCATGCGATCGACGAAGACTTTCTCCTTGCACTTGAACATGGCATGCCCCCCGCAGGCGGCCTTGGCGTGGGGATTGACCGCCTTGTGATGATGCTCACGGGTGCGCAAAGCATTCGCGATATTATCTACTTTCCACTTTTGCGCCCGCGTGAGGTAGAAGTATCTCCCTCAGATGTCTAATCCGATGCCCTCCGAACTATCTGTCGCGCAAAGTTCGGGAGATACCTCACCTGAGCGAAGGCCTGTTTTGAAAGGCCTCGGGTCGGCCTACGGGTTCGTTTTGACCAATGCGCTGTCTTTTAACATTACTCTCGGAGCCCCGGTCATTCTTTTCGCCAAAGCACTTGGTGCAAGCCCTGGGATGCTTGGCGTTATCGGAGCGCTCACCCCATTGCTGACGATTCTTCAGATTCCGGCAGCAAAATATATTTCACGATTTGGGTATAGGCAGTTCATGCTTTTAGGATGGTCGGTGCGGACGATTTTTATCTTCCTCATCGCTCTGCTGCCGCTTCTTGAATCTTTGTCGGCGAACGTGAGGCTAGGGTTTTTGTTTGTCTTTTTGTTTTTTTTTAACACTTTGCGCGGGATCTCCTCCGGCGCGTGGTTGCCTTGGATTACCGAAGTGGTTCCCGAAGCTGATCGATCGCGCTACCTCACCACGGATGGGATCCTTCTGCATCTCGGAGGTTTTTGCGCTTTATTGTTGTCGGGACTGTTTTTGGGTGGAGATGGAGTGGCCTGGAAATTCAGCGGGGTGTTTTTGTTCAGCGCATTGGCTGGAGCAGCAAGTCTCGCCTTTATTCGTCGCATCCCCGAGGCGCCGGCGAGTGAAGTCTCCCGACTCTCCGGGAAAATGGTGCCATGGCGGGCCATTATTTTTTATCCTCCTTTTTTCAAGCTTGTTGTTTTCAATCTTCTCTTCACAATGTTGGCAGGAAGCTTTGGTGTCTTCGCTGTCACGTGGCTCAGAGGAAACGCAGCAATGCCAGAGGGGACTATTTTGATGCTCTTATCGACAAGTTTTCTCGGAGCAATACTTTCCTATCCTCTCGTCCGACGTCAACTTGACCGTGTCGGCTGCCGAAGGGTTCTCCGATTCGCACTTTTTGTTATGACCACAATAATGATTGGTTGGGCCTCGTGTGCCTCGGGTCTGGTGGTAGCGACGCCGTGGATCGTTGCAACGCTTTACATTTTCTGGGGTGTGGCCTCCGCTTTTTTCAATCTTGCAAACGCGCGTCTGATGATGAGCACCATGCCGGAAATGGGCCGGACGCATTTTTACGCTTTTTTTTCCACGATCGTGAGTCTGGGTTTTGGGCTCTCGCCGATTTTTTTCGGGTTTGTGCTTGATCTATTGAGTGATTGGGCTGTTCGCGTTGGCGCTATGTTAATTGATGGGTATGTTGCTTTTTTCATGAGCCTCATTTTTTTGGGATTTGTGACAGCTTCTGTCGTCTTTTGCCTGGAGGAGAAAACGGACCTTGAGCTCAAAACAACATCAAAAAAAAGGATTTTTGAGTTAGACGGCGCTCTCAGACGATTGGGCCGTCTTCTTCATCGCTGATGTGAAAAAAAAGATACCGCTCTCTCGTCAACAAGGACCTCTTCAATCGCCTTTTGCAGACCTTTCAATAGAAGGGCTGCGCGAGGGGCCGCTGGGGGCTTCCTTTGGCGATGGACCCGAGTTCACTAATGCTGTCGGCATATCATTGACAGGAGAGAGACCTGCGCTGCGGTTGGAACGTGCTGGACGCGGCGGGAAAACCGTCATCGTGTTGAGTGGCTTTTCCGAGGCTGTTAGCGATGCGACGCTCGACGCCCTGTTTAAATCTCTGCGGAAATCCCTTGGGCTGGGGGGCACGCGACATGGGCGAGAGATTGAGCTAAATGCCTCAGATGCAGCACGTATCAGAACAGCCTTGGAAAAGCTTGGTGCACGCCCCCGGGGCCACGGTGTAAGTAAGGGCTGATACGCCAAACTATAAAAACTTGACTCAGAAGCCCGTTAAACGAATTTACCGCCAAGATGGATCTTGCTCCTGACGCCTGGAAGCTTTATGGAATCCTTGACCTCAGCTATGTTGCCATTGAAGACTCGGAGCTTGTTTGCTCTGAGATGTGTCAGGGCGGGGTGGATGTGATTCAACTTAGGGCCAAGAACCGTCCCTCGGAAAGTCTGCTGTATCTAGCAAAAACCATTCGACGAATCACGCGCGACAACGGCAAGGCTTTTATTGTCAACGACCATCCCGAATTCGCGCGAGATGCCGAGGCTGACGGTGTCCACGTCGGACAGGAAGATGGGACGATCGCTGCAGCCCGCGAACTATCGGGCGGTTTGCTCGTTGGTCGCTCAACGCATTCCGTTGCGCAAGCGTGTGTCGCTGCGCGGGAGGGAGCAGATTACATCGGATTTGGACCTCTATTCGCCACATCAACGAAACCGAATTACTTTCCAATAGGTCTCGGTGATGTCCGAAAAGTTCAGGAAGAAGTGGCCATTCCTGTGTTCTGCATTGGGGGTATTAAGATTGAAAATCTTGATGCAGTCCTCGACGCGGGGGCACGACGAGTCGCGGTGGTTTCGGGGATTCTCCTCGCGGATGATATCATGGAATACTGCCGCGCTTTGCGAAAGCGACTAGATTTTATTTCATAATTTTAACTTTATGAAAACGACCCGAGAATTACAAACTAGTGACAAACACATCACCGAGCCCGGGCAAAAGGAGAGTGAAATAAAAACCAGTGGCAGGCGTGTCCGTCGCCCAGCGCCCCCAACGGGCACTGACGCATCGGCCCAGTCCACGACATTGGATTTGGATTCACCGGAAATATTCATTAACCGAGAGCTGAGTTGGCTCGAGTTTAATGCACGGGTCTTAGAAGAGGCGAGCGATCCGAACCAACCCCTCCTTGAGCGCACTAAGTTCCTTTTAATTTTTAATTCGAATCTCGACGAATTTTTTGAGATCCGGGTCTCTGGCGTTAAACAGCAGATTGAGAACGGTGAAGGAGAGGATGGGGAGCCCTCGTTCGACGGTTTAACGCCGCTCGAAGTCTTCAGGCTCATTCGCGCACGCGTTTTGGAGCTGGTCGCTGATCAATACACACTCTGGAATTCTGAAATCAAACCAGCTCTGGCTGCAGCAGGGATTGTTTTTCTTGAAATGAACGAACTTTCGGAGGAGGACAGTGCGGACGCCGGATGCTTTTTCAACGAAGAGGTGCTGCCTGTGCTCACGCCGCTGGCACTAGATCCCGCACATCCATTTCCGCAGCTTGCAAACAAGAGCCACAATTTAATTGTCCAAGTGCGGCATCCTGCCCGCCCAAATGATTCTATGCTGGCGATAGTGCAGATCCCGCGGATTCTCAATCGTCTTGTGAGTCTCAAACCGGGTCCGAACGGCGAGACTCGTTTTGTCTTTCTCAAAAGCCTTATAAAGGCTCATGTCGGCAATCTTTTCCCCGGTCTTGAAGTTCTCAGTTCCTACGGCTTTCGCATCACCCGCAACAGTGACCTTTATCTGGACGAAGAAGAGATTGAGAATCTTCTCAAGTATGTGGAGGAAGAACTTCGCAAACGAAGCCGCGGCGATGCGGTGCGCCTGGAGATCGAGCCAGGAATGCCTCCAGAGGTTCTCTCCATGCTGCTCGGAAAACTTGACCTCGCGGCGGACGATTGCTATGCCCTGCACGGTCCGCTCAGTTTTACGCATCTTGCACCGTTGGTTTTTTCGGATTTTCGCCCCGATTTAAAAGACCGGCCCTTTGTGCCGATCTACCCCGCTGAACTCCCGGCCGGATGCGATACCTTCGAGGTGCTTCGCAAACGAGATGTGCTCGTTCATCATCCTTTCGAGACCTTCAACACTCTGGTGGATTTTCTGAATCTCGCAGCTGCCGATCCATCGGTGCTTGCAATAAAACTCACTCTCTATCGGACAAGCGGCGATTCCCCTGTGCTCCATGCTCTGATCAACGCGGCCCGGGTGGGCAAACAGGTTACTGCCCTCATGGAGATCAAAGCGCGCTTCGACGAGGCCAATAACATCAACTGGGCCAGGAAACTCGAAGAAGCCGGGGTCAATGTTGTGTATGGAATTGTCGGATTAAAAACCCACTCCAAGTTGCTTTTAATTGTGCGGCGCGACAAGGATTGCATCCGGCGTTACGCACACATTGGCACAGGGAATTATCACCCCAGCACGGCGCGCATTTATACCGATCTGGGCCTGCTCACCACGAACGACGCAATCACCTCCGAGGTGGCTGCAACCTTCAACAAGCTGACAGGCCTTTCAGAGTTTCGTGATTTCGAAAAACTCCTCGTGGCCCCCTGGGTCATGGCCCGCCGTTGTGGCGAACTCATTCGCCGAGAGGCAGATAACGCCCGCCTCGGTCGCCCGGCCCGGATTATTCTCAAAATGAATTCCCTGGTTGATCCCGGCATGATTCGCGAACTTTACAAAGCCTCAATAGAGGGTGTGAAAATAGATCTTATTGTTCGCGGTATTTGTTGTCTGCGCCCGGGGTTGCCTGGTGTGAGCGAAAACATCCGTGTCATCAGCATCGTTGGGCGTTTCCTTGAGCATTCCCGAATCTTATGGTTTCAAAACGACAACAAACCCGAGGTTTTTATCGGCAGTGCCGACTGGATGCCCCGCAATCTCTATCGCCGGGTGGAGGTGGCTGTGCCTATTGAAGATCAGCGAATTAAAGAACGAATCACCAACGAAATACTTGCCGCTTACCTGGCCGATTGTGTCAAAGCACGCGAATTGTTGCCCGATGGCTCGTACAAGCGTCTGCACCCGCAAGCCGGCCAAGAACCACAGCAAGCTCAGCTTACCTTCCGTCGTCTCGCCCGGAAGGCCGCTCGCGGAGGATGTGATCCCGAAAGGGATTAAAAGCGCCCACGACAAGACCTCTGCCGGTTGGTTTAGAATGCCCGCAATTCCGCCTTTTAAACATCTTGTTCTCGACATTGGCAACGTTCTGCTCCCATTTGATTCCGCACGAATGGCAGCACGAGCTGCTGAGATCTTGGGGTGTGACCCCGCTATGGTCATAACGGCTATTCATGGGCTTAACGAAGAGTTTGAAACCGGTCGCATGAGCGAAGAAGACTTTTTCAAGGCAGTCGCTGCAAGGCTCCGTGGTAACATCGCTCCCGACGTCCTCGAGCCGCTTTGGTGCGACATTTTTGAGGTGAACCTCCCCATGGTGAATTTCATGCGCGCAACACGCGCGCGCGGTATTCCGGTTTATTTGCTCTCGAACACCAATCCTGCACATGTCCGTTTTTTCGAGAGACACCATCCTTTTATCCTAGAAACAGATGGCCGGGTTTACTCTCACCTTGAAGGGGTTATGAAGCCGGATCGACTTATATTCGATCGCCTGATAGCTCGTTACGGCATCTATCCCAAACAGACTCTTTTTGTGGATGATCTCGAGAAAAACATCGCAACCGCCCGTTCTCTCGGTTTTATTTTCTGGCATTATGACGCTGCGCGGCATCAGGAATTTCTAGCAGCACTTTCCGAAGGGGTGGGTATTTAAAGAATCCTGCGAGCTCACTTTACGCGGAGCACAACGCCGCGTTGTCGAAGTTCTTCTTTCAACCGCCGGGGAACAATCGCGAGCGTCTCAAGTGCTGGTGGCGGTGCTTCGCCAGCAAGCACGCCGTGCCACAGCGATTTCCGCCTTGCTTTCCGGGCCATTTCAGGAGCTCCATGCTCGAAAATGTGATGAAATTCCTCACTGAAATTTTCCCAATCAAGAATAACCACATGAGTTATTCCCAGATCGGTGAGATCGGAGACGATCCTCCTACGGTTTGTAGCTGTCATCAATCTGGCGCACTTGGCTAGTCCCTCCCGATTTTCCCAATAAAACGTCCCAACGGTGCGAAAGTTACCCAGCGAGGCAAGCATGACGGCACTCGAAGGCCCAGCCAGAACGATAGGCGAGGAGGTGGTGGGCTCATTTGTCGAGATCTGAGCAGCGAGTTCTCTGTGAACGAGAGCCATTTTTTGAAGTGGTGTGATTGTGTCGTGAGAGGCGCGAAAATACTGCCTTAGGGCCGGAGCGAGTTGTTTGCTCAACAAACTCACTCCATAAACTAATAGAAACAAAGCCACTACAAACCTGCCGACAAACCAATCCCACCCCTGTCGCCTAAAGGCTAGGCGGAATAACTCCGGTATCAAAGCAGCTGCCAGTGCCACTGAGACGGCACCGAGTACGAGTATCCAACGCATCTGGACAAATGGCATGATTAACGCAAGCATCCCGCAGGGGAGGAGCCCGGCTGCTGCAATTCGTATGGGTGCAGCCATTTTGCCCGCCAAAACGACCACCAATGCGCCCAGAGGAAATGCCGGCAGAAAGCCGAGAGTGGTCCAGTAATCCGCAAGACCAAGCTGCAATCGCTCAATCAAAGGGCGAAATTCGGCTATATGATCATGCACCGCTTTAAGAAACGGATCGAGCGGGAGATAAACCCGTTCTCCCAAAAAGAGAATGCATACCCCAGGGCAAACCAGTGCGATGAGGGCCGCAGCAGTCTCGACGAAGCGCAAAGAGTGGCTTGGATTTGTTACGCGCCCACAGATTGCTGCCAGCAGTTCTCCCGCACCGAGCCATGCCAGTGCGTGGAAAGGATGGTTCACTTCCAACCTCAGCGACAAGGCATCGGGTAGCTTTTCAAGGCAATAAAAACCTAGGGCCGTGGCACAACCCCAGCGACCCCAGAGCCGCCAGAGTGAAGGGTTATAACGGAGGGACTCCTCTCGACAACCCCTGCCGACGGCGGCAGCGCAAAGTGCGCCCAAACAGGCCCCGCCAATGAGTGGCAAGATAGAAAACGCGTTGATCCAAAGGCCGGCAGCGCCAAATATTGCTGATGTTCTCATCGCAACCTGCGCCTCAGACAAAGTTGTGGGGAGACAGGAATTTTTCTCGAGACACGTCCAACCTGCACCGCTTCCGGCGAGCCCCAACAGCATTCCCAAAACGCAAAGAAGCACGGCCCCGTGATGATCTGGCGCTGCGGGTAGGAAAGCTTCATAAAAAGGTGGGCAAAAAGTCATACCAACTGCAACCACCGCACCTCTCAATCGTCCCAGCCGTTCTGGAAGAAGCACCGTCACAGCCACTATTGCACCTACAAGAAGGAGGGAATTGACCCAGATTGATGCGCGAAAAATCGCTTGCTGAAGAGTCTCTCCGCTAAGCGACCGCCAGCATTCACCAAACACACGCAACGCCCAGGCAAACGATGTATTCCAATGCACCTCCCTCCCTTCAGGCGGATTATCGAAATTCGTGCGGCGCAGGCGCCAACTACCGTCAGTGCCAAGGTCTAGAGCAAGCCTGTTCCACATGTAACCATCAAAAGCCGATTGAGCAAGGAATACCGGAACACGTTTCGCCGGGGGTATTGTTTCATCAGCTTCTTGGCAGGTTCGAACTGTCACTCGGTCAACAGCGAAACAGTGGACAAGTGGCACCAGCGCACAAATAACACCGAGAGCAATCAACCGTGCGTCGGTTCTTAAACTCACCGGGATGCGGGGGAAAAACTTTGGAACAGTAGTGGCATAACTCTTGTATGCGGGATGGTTTTGCTTCAGAAGGTGCTCCTCATCGTTAGCCTTTAAATTGAGGAGAATGGCCAGCAGTACCCATGCCACAAGATTGAGCCATCCCCCGACAAAGAGTGCTGTTCCAAGGCCCAAAATAAGCACCCCTGCGTAAATCGGATGCCTCAAGATCGCATATAGTCCATGAGTCGTTAACCCTGCATCAGGGCGTGGTCGATGCAGAGGCGTAAGTGCGTTGACTTGTTGTATCTGAACGGCTGCTGCCAGGAGTGTGGCGGCACCGAGTAGCATCAAAATTGCTGCTGGATATTTTAACAACAGACCATTAGGCAAGGATGGTTTGTTTGGTGCTGCAGGAACCAGTATAAAAAGGATAAGTTGAAGGAGCACCCATCTCATTATTCAATCCGTCTTCTCTTAACACCCTATTCTTGTACCGATGCGTGGGAGGCATTCGCAACAAACGGACGGTATTTTTCATAGAGTCGTCCGGGAATCCTCGCCTCAACCAAGGCGAATGGCTCTGGATTTTCGCAAACAAACGCCTCGATACCGCATTCCCGGTGGAGTGCAGCGAGAAGGTCGCCACGACTCATGGGAATGCGGAGGGTTGCCTGCCGGAGGTTTGTGTCGAGCAATCCTGCCAGGGCATTGAGCAAATCAGAGAGCCCGTCGCCAGTGCGTGTTGAAATAAAAATGGCGTCAGGAAACTTGATGCGTAGGGCGTGAAGCAAGCTTTTGTCTGTAATTAAATCTATTTTGTTAAACACCGTGAGGGTTCGCTTTTCGTCAGCGCCCATTTCAGCTAGAACGGCATTGGTCGTCCGGTGTAAAATGGCAGCCTGTGGATTGGAGGCGTCGAGCAGATGAATAAGAAAATCCGCCAGAACAGATTCCTCCAGCGTGGCATGAAAAGCTTCCACAAGGCGGTGGGGTAATTTTCGAATAAACCCGACAGTGTCAGTGAGAAGAAGGGGCTGGTTGTTGGGGAGAACGATTCTTCGTGTGGTTGTGTCCAGGGTGGCAAACAATTTGTCTTCAACCAAAACCTGGGCCCCCGTCAGGCGCTTGAGCAGTGAGGATTTGCCGGCGTTTGTGTACCCAACGATCGCGGCGTTGGGAACTGGAACTTTTCGCCGATCTTTCCTCTGAGTGGCTCGACGCGTTCGGACAAGCTCAAGTTCCTTTCTGAGACGATCAATTTGTGCGCGAACCATTCGGCGATCGAGTTCGATCTGGGATTCGCCCTCGCCTTTGCCACCAATGCCACCAGCCTGTTGCCCGAAGTGTGCCCACGCGTGTTTGAGACGTGGCAACGCATATTCCATCCGCGCTAAATCTACCTGCAAGCGAGCTTCTTTCGTGAGTGCGCGCCGCGCGAAAATGTCAATAATAACCTCCTGCCGGTCAATTACCAAAATTTTGGTCAAGTCTTCCCAATTTCGCTGTTGGCCAGGGGTCAGCTCATTGTCGAAGATGATTACGTCCGCCTCAAGTTCTGTTGCCCGAGCGGCGATTTCCTCCGCTTTTCCTGAACCGACAAAATAACGTGCATGAGGTTCCCTTATGGACACCAGCAAACGTCCCACGACAGGCACCTCCAGAGTCGCCGCAAGCTCTTCAAGTTCATCAAGCAGGCTCTCTGCTTCCTGATGTGTTTCGTGCGGCATACACGCCCCGACAAGCAAAGCGCGCTCAACCATCTTCGGGCGTTCTTTGATTTCAAACATCGGCACTCCCCTTGGTGTTGCGTAAATTCGTTGCCAGTCGCAGCACAAAATCTGATTTTGGCTCCGTGTCAATCCACTCCAGCACGTCGCGTTTTGAATGCGCACCATCGTAAAGAAAGGCGGAGAGACAAATTTGCCCATTTTCCCCGAGCTCGGCCTGAGCGCCCAGAGCCATGTGGCAACCACCACCAAGTGCGGCCAACAACTCACGCTCAAGGCTGGATGTGATCTCACTGCGTGCGTCATGCAGAGGAGTAGCCAGCGAGAATGCGACATTGTCGTCCGCACGACATTGTATAGCAATGGCCCCCTGTCCCGGAGCTGGCAACATTTCTGTGGGCAGAAATTTGGTGACAAAAAGTGTGGCCTTGCCATCGTGCGGTTCAATCACCCACGGTGCTTCCTTCGCGGGATTGATCAATCCAAGGCGAGCGAGACCGGCCCTTGCCAGAATTGTGGCTGCGAGGTCATTATCTTCTGAGACTTTGTTCAGTCGTGTGGGAACATTGCCACGAATCTCGCGCACCAACAAATCGGGGCGCAAAACAGAGAGCTGGGCTTTTCTCCGTGGGCTGCCGGTTGCAACCACGGCGTTTTCTGGCAGAGCCCTCCAGCCGCCGGGATATTTTGACACCAAACAATCTGCGGGGTCCTCCCTGCTTGGCACCGCGGCCACAATGAGCGCGGGATGGTGTTCCACCGGCAAATCCTTCATGCTATGGACTGCAAAATCTGCGGAGCCATCAAGAAGAGCCGCTTCAATCTCTTTGGTAAAGAGTCCTTTGCCCCCAATTTCTGGGGCACGTCCAAGTTTTGCCAATGGGATATCCAAATGCGCGTCACCCGATGTCTTCAACGTCAGCAATTCAAATTGCAGTTGCGGTTGGGAGGCTGCCAGCGCATTACGAACGGCCTCGGCTTGAGCGAGAGCAAGGGCGCTCTCTCGGGTTGCGATACGAAAATTCTTCCTCATGCAGGTGGCTTACTTTCACCTAATAGCTCTGGGTTACAGCTTAAATTTGTTTGTAACTCGCGTTCCAAGGCATGAGTTTTGTCGTTAATGTTGACGTGAGATAAGAGTTTGTGCAGCACCTCGTGGGTGTGTTTGGCGATAATCTCCTCGCAAAGATGGATATCCTTTCGACGCTGATTCATTGCCTCTCGGGCAATACCCTCCAATGAATCAATATCGTAACGAAACACCGCATCGAGTTGATCCACATCAGGGTCCACATCCCTCGGCACAGCGAGATCAATCAGAAAAAGAGGCCGCTCACGCCTGAGGAACAATGAATTCTCGATCTGACCACGTCGAACAATATAGTGAGGTGCTGAGGTCGAACTGATGATAATATCTGTGTCATTGAGTCGAGTCAGCCATTCATCGAAATGGATTGCTAATCCACCAAGCTCCGCAGCTAGAGTTGCCGCTCGATGGAATGAACGATTAGAGACAAAAAGCCCTCGTGCACCCCGTGAAAGAAGAGCGCGAGCTGTTTTCTCACTCGTCTCGCCCGCACCCATTATCATCACGTGGCAGGAACGCAAATTTCCAAAAATACGCTCGGCGAGATCTACAGCTACAGATCCAACTGAAACCGAACCTCGCGTGATGTTGGTGGTGCTTCTTACCTGCTTCGCCGTCTGAAAGGCACGCTGGAATATGGTGTTAAGGATTTTGCCCACAGTTCCCGCAGAGACAGCTTGGGCGTAGGAGGTCTTGACTTGCCCGAGAATTTCCGTCTCGCCAAATACCATAGACTCCATTCCACAGGCCACACGGAACAAATGCGAGATTGCCTGCCCAGCTCTAAATTCATAGAAATGCGAAAAATCTTCCGGACAAGATTTCTCGCACTCTGCAAGCCTGGTTCGCAGCGAAACTCTTGCATCTTCAGCGCTGCCACTGGTGTAAATCTCTACGCGATTACAGGTGGACAAAACCACCACCTCTCCAATGCCCGCAAGCCCAGCCAATCCCCGAAGAAGCTCCGGAGATGGCGGCAGGGCATACCTCTCCCTTATCCCAACGGGCGCGGTTTGATGGCTCAGGCCAATACAGAATACTTCGGGCTTTGTAGCCTCAATTCTGGGAAGGTACTTCAATGTATAACAGCTTTTGAGTTATTAGCTTTTACTACCTCCATACCCCCCAACGAGAGCAAAGCGAGCACAAATGCTACAATAGCCACAACAGCTCCCCGTCGGGGGCCTTGAGGCCTCCACATTCGAAAAGCCAAAGCAAGAGCATATGCCAGCCAGACAAAAATACCGCTTGCCAATTTCACCCAGGTTGCGGGGATCCCCTCAGAAAATCCAGCAACCAGTCCAACACTCAGCGCCACAAAACCGGCAAACATCAATCGGATCGTTACTTGACGCAACCCAACAAGAGGAGGTAGTTGAAAAAATGAGGGGTCCGGCTGGTGTTTCCGCAGTTTGTTGTCTTGCAAAAGATAAACAATGCTCGCCACGGCAGCCAAGCCGAACGCTCCGTAGGCCATCAGCGAAAGCGCAGCGTGCAGTTCAATCCAAAAAAGAGTTGGGCCACGTCCAAAAATCGGTTCGGGATCGGGGGCCAACCAAAGCGCCAAAGCCTGCGCTACAAAAAGCGATGGAGCTGTGAACAAACCAAGTGGAGACATCCGATAGGTTGCTCCAACTAAAAGATAAAACAGACAAACTGACCAGCAGACAAAAATCAAAATTTCAAAACTGTTTGTTACCGGACAATGCCCGGTGCGCACACTACGCGTCAGAAGGAAACCAAATTGCCCTAAAAAGCCAGCAAGGTGGATCCCATAATCAATCAGCCCAGGGTCATCTCCTCCGCTATTTAAAACCTGCCATGTTCGAACGCAGCCGATCAAAAAGAAGAGGGTAGAAACTGTCACCAACAAACGATCCATCGAAAACTAATAAAGCGCTTTTTTAAGAAATTTCGACCTTTTCTAGCAGAACAATTAATTCCGACAGGTGGTTATCTACCTTGCTTTTTGGGTTTTGCGTGTCCATTTTTGAATATAATGGCAACCAAAATTCTCGCCTTTTTGAATTTTAAAGGAGGAGTGGGCAAAACCACAGACGTCGTCAATATTTCCTGGATTCTTGCTCACCACGACCTTTTTCCGCGCAGCCGCGTTCTTGTGGTCGATCTTGACCCTCAGTCAAATACCAGCTTCTGGCTCATGGGACGCGAAAGATGGATCGCGTCTGAAAGGCAGAAACTGACAACAGAGCGTCTTTTTAAACACCATCTCGAAGGAGAGAATCCAGGGCAACTAGCACCACAGCTCGTCCAGCCGGTCACCGAGGATCTTCCCGAAGGTCGCGCCTACGACATTATCCCATGCTCCATGGAAACGATCCATCGTGCTTCCGATCCAAATCTGCACCTTCAAGCCCGTTCTCAGCTTATCCTTGCCGCGGCTTTGGCTCCGCTCAAAGAAAATTATGATTTCATCTTCATAGACTGCGGACCTTCCTACAATATCCTCACCGAAAACGCACTCCTTGCCGCCCAACACCAAATTGTGCCTTACACCCCCGATTACTTGGCTCTTGAAGGAATAAAATGGCTCGCGAAAATTACCCGACGGCTCGAGGCCAACTCGCGGGGCCGCCCAGTCGCGCAACCTCTCGGCATCGTTATAAATGCCTTCTCTCCCAACATTCATGCCTCTAACGATGCCGTGGACGACCTTCGTGACACCGTTGCGGGGTTGAAATCTGGTGGTTTTTTTCCACCCTACACCCATATATTTAATCCACCAATCCGGCGAGCTGCCAAGGTTGTTGAAGCCACTCTACTGCAACGCCCGCTCTTGCATTTTGCACCCAATGAACCTGTTACAAGAGATTTTATCGATCTCACACATTCTATTGTTTGCGCCGCAGAAACCATATGAGCCATTTAGTGAATGATATTGCCGCAGCGCGAAGAGCCTTGGCCACTCTCACCGAGGTCGTTCCGCTGCTTTCTAACGAATCCCGTGCGCAGACACGTCTGTTTCTGGCTGAGTTCACCAAAACAGCCCGTGCTTTTGCCCAGTCCGCTACTGCGGAATTGAAACCTGCTTTCCATGAGCTCGCTCCGCGTTGGCTCGCGGCCTTCAATGGCCACTCAGATCTTCTACGTCAAATCTGGCGTGCCAGAAAACTCGGCACCCTTCCCGCACGAGCAAGCGATGAGATCGAAACGGCTTACCTTCGCCGGGTGCTTGCTCATTCTCTGGAAAAGCATGGAAAAAAGGAGACATCTGCACTTATCAAAGAAGCGGAAAATCTCGCAGCCGGAGCTGCCGCCTCTGTTTCCGATCTTCTTCCCCAGCCGGAGATAAACGCTTTTGTTAAACAACTCGGCCTCCTCACCCGATCCGAGGCCCGAGAGCTCTTGACCAATCAGAAAAAGAAATTTCTTCGTGAAGTTGCCTCGCAACGACGCATCACTTTCACCGGTGAGGTTGACGCCAATTTTGTCCGTCGCATTCACGACAGCGCCGTTCGATTTGCCCGAAACACCCAAATCTAACCCTTCCAACTATGCGGTCCGCTTATTCACTCGGGGTCAGCCTCACCGGTGCACCAGGCCCAAACTCAGACTACTCCTGATTCCTTGAACGAGGTTTTTCTCACTTGGCTTGGCCACTCGACTGCCTGCTGGACAGCAGGATAAAGCACCCACTCTAATGACCATTCGCACCACTGTTGACAAAATGTTTTATTAAGCCTTACTTTTTAATTGTGTCGAGTCGGTTTCTCCCAGTTTGCAAATCTGCTGAGCCTTCTTTGGGGCCCTTGCCACCACAAAATGTCAGTTGCCTAGCCATCTTTTTATGGCACCAACTGCCACCTGTCTTTCTTTTCAAAAGTGCTTACGGCCAAATTCCCTTTCTCAATACCTCAACAGAGGCAAACCTTCCATAACGATCCACAAAACAACAAATTCACATGAAGAAAACTATCCAAGAACTCTTCGATTTGACAGGAAAAACAGCTTTCATAACCGGAGGCACACGTGGCCTCGGACTTCAAATGGCTGAAGGCCTCGTCGAAGCCGGTGCCAACGTGGCTCTCGCCTCCAAAGGCCCCGCGGAAAATCAGGTGCCAGCCAGAGAGTCTATCGAAAAATTGGGCGGCAAGGTCATCACCCTTGTGCTTGATGTCACCGACAAAGAGCAGACCGTCGCCGCTGTGGATGAGACTATTCGCACTTTTGGTTCGATTGATATTTGTATCACCTCTGCCGGAATCAACGATTGTCACCCACTCTCTCCGGACGGTCTCCAAACGTTCCGAAAAATCTTGGAAGTTAACACCACAGGCACTTTTCTGACATGCGCGGCAGTGGCCGAGCAAATGCGCAAACAACGCTCAGGTTCTATTATCACTATAAGTTCGATTTACGGTCTCTGCGGCTTGGACAAAAGCCTCTATGTCGATTCGCGCGAAGAGGACTTTGAGTTTCCCGCTTACCACGCCAGCAAGGGTGCTGTGGTGAATCTTACCCGTGATCTCGCCACTTCCCTTGGACGTTTCAACGTTCGCGCCAACTGCATTTGTCCAGCAACATTTGTCTCTGACCAGAACAGGCATATTCTCCAAGGTGATGTCCTCAAAAAAATAAACGAGAGAACCCCCATTCAACGCACCGGAGAAGCCGACGACCTCAAAGGTGTCGCCGTTTTCCTCGCCAGCGACGCCTCAAAATACATCACCGGAACAATTTTGCCCGTGGATGGTGGCTGGACAGCTTGGTGAACGACCGAATCCAGTTCCTCCCCCTTCATATCTCCGCTCAGCAATAAACATTTTCACCCACGATTGTCCGGTTATAAGTCCCACAGCATCAACTGGTTAGAATCTAAGGTATGCAAATCTCTGGAATCCATTTCTGTAAGTAGTTGATGCAGAGGCACTTTCTCAAACGGGTGAACGCTCAAAAGCTGCAAAGT
Organism: uncultured Chthoniobacterales bacterium; assembly: GCA_937924445.1. GTDB lineage: Bacteria > Verrucomicrobiota > Verrucomicrobiia > Chthoniobacterales > CALDSX01 > CALDSX01. The sequence goes on along the minus strand of CALDSX010000004.1, from coordinate 4 downwards.
CCTG
>CALDSX010000003.1 GCA_937924445.1 uncultured Chthoniobacterales bacterium | reverse complement strand
CACCGCAACACCGTCGGCGAAAATATCCGCTAACCTCGTGCGGGACCGGCACGGTCGAGCGGTGGCCTGCGCACTGTTCGGTTCGGCGGCGTGGAAATGCGCGGCCCGCGACGCCTTCCTCGGCCGGGACCGCCCCACGCGCCAACGCAACCTGCAACGGCTGACCAACAACCTCTGCACGCTTTTCGTGCGCGTGGTCAAGGAGCAGGGGGGTGCATACCGAGGCGGTGACCAGTTGTGATGAACTCTTGCTTGTCCCGGCCAAACTGGTCGAGAGCGGACGGCAGAAGACTCTCAAACTCGACATCTCAGAGAAATGGTGGGCAGCCATCAGCCAAGCTTACAAGCGGCTCGAAGGCTGTTTGAGCCACTTGCGGCGCAGAGTTGGATAGGCAACAAACTTTCGAGCGCTCTCTGTGCTGGCACAACCCCTCAGCCCAGAAAATTGGCTCGCCGATCCTTTACCGTGCCATCTCAACTGCGGGATGTAGTATTAAAAAGTCTTGAGGGGTGGTTTTGTGCCGGAGCCGGTTGACCAAACGTCCATGCTCTGCAATGCTGCTCTTTCTTTGCACATCGAGGAACCAAACTAACAACGACAAAAACTGTGAGCGAAAAAGCCCCTTGGATTACTTACCGCCCGGAGCTGCGCGTGCTGGACTGCACCATCCGCGACGGTGGCCTGATGAACAATTCAAACTTCACCGACGACGAAGTACGAGCGGTTTATGAGTGCTGTATTGAGGCCGGAATTGATTATATGGAAATCGGTTACAAAAACTCGCCAACCGAGTTTCCGCGCGATGTATTTGGCCCATGGCGGCATTGTCTGGAGGAGGATTTGCGTCGCGTTGTCGGTGATCATTCAGCAGAAGCTACGGGCCTAAAGCTGGCTGCAATGGCCGATGCGGGAGGCAAGTGCGACTGGCGTTCCGATGAGCGCCCCTGCTCCGAGAGCGTGCTCGATATGATTCGCGTTGCCTGTTATGCGTACCAGATTTCTGAGGCGGCGGATATGGTTCGACATTATCATAAGCTCGGTTACGAGACGTCGCTGAACATCATGGCCATTTCAACGGTGCACGACGCCGAGATTGACCAGGTGCTTGAAATCGCACGAGACACTCCTGTCGGGACCGTTGTCGTCGTAGATAGCTACGGGAGCCTTTATCGCGAACAGATTGATCATCTGGTTAATAAATACAAGTTGGCTCTCGATGGCACGGAGAAAGAAATCGGCATCCACGCTCATAACAATCTCCAGCTTGCCTTTGCCAACACGATCGAAGCGATTATTCTCGGATGCAATCGCGTTGACGCAACTATGCTCGGGCTCGGACGCGGGGCCGGAAATTGTCCAATGGAAATTCTCCTGAGTTTTCTCCGCAACCCGAAGTTCAAGCTTCGCCCTGTGCTGCGGCTGATTCGTGACACAATTTTGCCAATGAAAAAACGCTTTGACTGGGGGCCAAACGTTCCCTACTTGATTACAGGTGCGCTCAACGCGCATCCGCGTAGTGCGATTTCATTTTCCGAAAAAGATCCCATTGGTGACATTGTTGCGTTTTACGACAAAATGCTCAGTGAAGGATGAGACGAACAGCAACTCTTTGGTTGTCCTTTGGTGAGAATGAGAAAGTCTTCTTTTGTGCTCAGTTTATCACAAAACTTCGTCTTGACACGCTGCAGCTCTTGTTCAATGCTTCTTCTCTTGTTCACACCCCGGCGGGTGCTGCCCAAAGGCCACATTTATTTCTGTGATTGCCTCGGTGGAATACCCGCTCCGGTTTCGGGTTTTTGTTCCTTAGGGAACCGGGGTTGCAAGGCCAACTCTCGTTCTATCTCACAGGCTCTTCTCGAAGCATTCCCTCTATCGTATGTTGACCACCTATATTGAGCAGGCGCTTAAAGTTGTCCCTAACGAAAACCTCCTCATCAACATTGTCTCCCAGAGGGTCAAACAGCTCAACCAAGGGCATCGTCCAATGGTGGATACCCATTCGGAAAACAACCGCAGACTTCCAGCCGCTGCAATTGCCCTTAAAGAGATCGCCGAGGGGAAACTTCAAATTGTGCCACCCGGAAAGATACAAGGGGATTAGAAGGGTGTCAGGGGGCTCTCTGGGATTCTCCCTCCGGTGAATATTCTCTAGAGGACTTGTTTGAAAGAAGCGAGCGCATCATCCCGGGCAAAGGGCAGGGTTGCCAACCGTCTGTGTTCCTTCTCACATAACAGGTTATAATTTCACCATCAGCCGCCAAAGAGCCATCGGACACACGATGCAAATGAAATCTCCATGTCACCGAACTGGTCTTCAACTCTCGCAGCCCGAGTCGAACCTCAACAAGATCGCCAAATCGCAGTGGGGCCCGAAATTCCGCCCTCGCGGCCAGGCGTGGCCAGCCGGTTTCTTCCGTAAGAACGCAAAGGCCGAGTCTTTCGAGAAATTCGTGTTCAGCCTCCTCCGCAAGCCGAAACAGAACAGAAAAATGAGCCGCTCCAGCCGCGTCGGTTTCTGCAAATGCGATCCGACGTCTATACGTGTGCAAAAAAGGACTCTTCATGCAGTGCCAATTCTTATTGCATTAGACTCCGCAAATCCATCAAAATTCAACATAGCTCTCTTGCAACAACCTTTCCTCGGGTGGCGTAAATTTTAAGAAATGAGTTCCGCACTTTTGCAGCCGATTTCCTCGTTCGATTATCGCGCTGACAAATATTTGCCTTCTGATGCTAGAGGCGACTGGCCGAGTCTGCTCCTGTGCTTAGCTGATGAAGTGAGCCGGAGCGTGCCACATGGGGTGATTGGTCGGGTTGAGGTGGAATTGCCGGACGTTCTTTTCGACCCTGTCTGCCTTCGGTCTGCCCCATGGTATCCGCGGTTTTTTTGGAGAAGCCGCGAGACTGGGGAGCGTTTGGCGGCCACTGGCGCACTTGTCATAGGGCCGCCTCACATGCTTGCAGAACAGATCCTCCGCGCTTCGGCAGGGGTTCGCTTCTGCGGCGGCAGCAGTTTTGATCTGAGCCCCTCGCCTTTTGATGATTGGGAGTTTTTTCCAGCCACGCTATTTTTTATTCCTCGCGCGGAACTGATTGAATCTGGGAGCCACTGCCGTTTGGCTTTAAATATTCTTGGCCCTTCAAATGATGCACAGGATGTTTTGAAGTGGATTTTGCGGAGTAAGCAGAATCAGGAGGGGGTGATCCCCTCTGCGCTTTCACGCTGGGATGTGCCTCATTTTGGTGATTGGCGCGAGGCAGTGGGGCGTGCGCTTTGTCTTATCGAAAAAAGACAATTGAGCAAGGTTGTGCTGGCGCGACGTTCGAGGTTCGATTTGGAAAGGGTTCTTGATCCTTTTTTATTGGCTGCACGCTTGGCGGCTCTCAGCCCACGATGTTTTCATTTCTGTCTCGAGCCGGGCCCTTATTCTGGTGCGTTTCTTGGAGCGAGTCCGGAATTGCTATTCCGCCGCAGGGGACGAATTATTGAGAGTGAAGCGTTGGCAGGGACCCGTCCTCGGAGTCTTGATGCCGCTGAGGACGAGCGGCTGACAGGGCAACTGATCACAGAGCCTAAGGAGCGCGATGAGCACCGGATTGTGGTTGAAAAAATTGCAGAAGCACTAGAGGGGTTGTCGGTTTCTATCGCACACGATCCTCAGCCACATCTCCTCAAGCTGGCGCGTATTCAGCATCTACGCACCGCTTTTACAGCACAGCTGAAGGATCAGACCGGTGACGATGCGGTGCTTCGAGCGCTTCATCCAACGCCGGCCACGTGCGGACTGCCGAACGACGAAGCTCTCTGCTTTCTTCGCCAGGTCGAGCCTTTCGATCGCGGATGGTATGCGGGCCCCATCGGGGTTGCTGGGTTGGATTTCGCCGAGTTTTCTGTAGCTATTCGTTCTATGCATCTTACGGGAGCTCAGCTCGATGTCTTTGCGGGCGCCGGTATTGTGGCGGGTTCCAAGGCAGAAGCCGAATGGGCAGAGCTTGAATCCAAAATTGGTGATGCGCTCCGTCTCATATCCGCATGAAACCCGACGAACCAAACCGCGAATGGGGACGCAGTCTCGTGCGGACACTCATGCAGTCCGGGGTCAGCCGCTTTTTTCTCAGCCCGGGGGCCCGTTCGACGCCGATCGTCGCTGCCTTGGCCGAGTTGTGCCCCGCCCGGGTGACGACCCATTTTGACGAGCGCGGCATGGCCTTTGCGGCGCTTGGCTGGGCAAAAGCTTCAGGTTCACCTGCGGCAGCGATAACCACAAGCGGTTCGGCTGTTGCCAATCTTCATCCTGCGGTTATCGAAGCGGCTTTTGGTGAGATCCCATTGGTTCTTGTGACGGCTGACCGCCCGCCGGAGCTGCATGGTCGCGGAGCAAATCAGACCATTGAGCAGGAAGGCATTTTCGGCAGCGCTGTCCGTCTGGCACTTAATCTGCCTTGTCCGGGTGATGTGCGGACCCCCCGCATTATCCTCTCGGAGATCGCGCGAGCGGTTCGACTCGCCTGTGTCGAACCTCGAGGCCCGGTGCATTTGAATATTCCAATACGGGAGCCGCTCCTATCAAGCCGCCCTGAATTTTCTGATCAAACTGAATTCTTGAAATCTGCTAAGGTCAACAAGCCGGAAATGAAATGCGAAGGAGAGATACCGGCTGATTTTTTTGATCATCCGGAGGGGGTCATCCTACTCGGTGCTTTGAATTTTACAGAGCGAACGGAAGTGAACGCCGTTGTGACTCTCGGCGAACAACTCGGCTGGCCAGTTTTAGCTGACCCACTTTCTGGCGCCAAAGGAATGCCCGGAACAGTATGCCATGCCGATTTATTTCTACATCGACGCGAACTTCCTCCGCCAACACGGACGTTGCATTTTGGTGGAGCTCTCGTCTCCAAGCGGATCACCGAATGGGTGCGCCCGTGTTGTGGCTCAAGATATCTTCAAGTGCGTCCAAGTGCGACAAGATTGGATCCCTTCTTCCAAAACCCAAAGCATCTTCGCATTGGTCTCGGAGCCTTTTGCCGCGAAGCTGAAAAGCTTATTTCCTCAACCCCGCGTACGAGTTGGATTCAGCAATTTTGGCGATTGGAGGCGACGGCAACCTTTGTGATTGCGCGGGAGGTAGATGCTCTGCTTTCGATAACGGAACCAAGCGTCGCACGTGTTGTCTCCGCGACATGGCAAAGTGCGCTTTTTCTAGGTAACTCGATGCCGGTAAGGGATTTTGAAACTTTTGCCGGGCTGCGGCACGGAAGCAGTCCGGTCTATGCAAACCGTGGTGCGAGTGGAATTGACGGGAACATCGCCACCATTGCCGGTCTGACCATGGGGCTAGAAAGCAACCTGCTTGGTGTGATTGGAGACCTGGCGTTTCTTCACGACCTGCCATCGCTCGCTCTTCTTCGAGAACTACCGGTCGTGATTTTAGTCGTCAATAATGGTGGCGGTGGTATCTTCCGTTTCGTGCCCGGAGGGCTTTCGGCTGCAGAGAGGGAACGGTTCTGGGAAATACCGCACGGGATGGTGTTTGAGGCGTCGGCGAGGCAGTTTGGCCTCTCTTATGAGCGACCCTCCACTCCTGAAGAGTTGCGCAAAATCCTGAGTTGCCCGATAAGGAATGCCATGATTGTGGAGTGCATCACGGATCGAGAGGAAAACGAGAGGCTGCATCGGCAGTTGGCTCTGCGCATCTGCGCAATCCCACTCGCCGACGAGAGTGGGATGCGAACCAAATGAGCTTGCCCTGTGTCGAATGGCGCGGGCCAATGGATGCGCCTCTTGTTCTATTGCTACACGGGTTTATGGGCGTTCCGGATGATTGGATGGCTGCTGCGTCGTCTTTGACGGGATACCGAGTCGGGTTTGTTCGACTAGCTGCGATGCCTTCCGAAGAACTCGCCAAGCGGCTCTGGCTCAGATGTCAAAGACCAAGCGTGTTAGCGGGCTATTCCATGGGGGGGCGTCTCGCTATCTACCTAGGGACGCGCCATCCGGACTGGTTTCCTCGGTTGGTGGTGCTCTCCGGTAGCGCAGGTCTTGAAGAGGAGGCTCTCCGAAAAGCCCGTCGTGAGGCCGATTCGGCATTGGCATGTCGTCTTCTTAAAATGGGCTCTGATGCTGAGTTTCTCGATTTCCTTCGGGGGGAATGGCGGGCGCAGGATATTTTCTGCTCTCCGGAGGGGTCTGAAGCAGCAGTTGATTTGGAGCAAAAACTTCTTGCACGAGCCGCACTGGAGCGAGAAGATCTGGCTGATCAGCTTGGATTTTGGGGTCAGGGCGTTTTACCATCAAGTTGGCATCTTTTGCCAGACTATCCCGGGGATGTTCTTTTGTTGACGGGAGAAAATGACAATAAATATCGCCGGATAGCCCAACGCATGGCGATATTTTTTCGAAGCGCAAGCCTCAAAACCTGTAAAAATGCCGGGCACGACTTACTCCTTGACGCTCCGCTTGAGGTGGCAGATCATGTGGCGAAATTTCTGGCAAACGGCCAGTCCAATATGGAGCGTGTTGCCCAAACCACCCTTCGATCTGTATGCTCAGCGCCATGTTCATGAAGTCCGCTCTCCAGTGGAAATCCGCCCGCAGTTTCGAGGATATTCGATACGAAAAAGCCGAGGGTATTGCCAAGATCACCATTAACCGTCCTGAGGTGCGCAACGCCTTTAGGCCTTTGACAGTTCGGGAAATGATCGCCGCCCTCGACGATGCACGGGATGATCATGAAATTGGGGTGATTATTCTAACTGGCGAAGGCCCCGAGGCCTTTTGTTCCGGAGGCGACATCAAAATTCGCGGCGATGCGGGTTATGCCGACAAAGAAGGAGTGGAGCGCCTTGATGTCCTTGAGTTCCAGCGACGCATTCGCACCTGTCCAAAACCGGTTATTGCCATGGTTGCCGGTTGGGCTGTTGGTGGCGGACATGTTTTGCACGTGCTCTGCGACCTGACAATTGCTGCGGACAATGCCAAGTTTGGCCAGACCGGTCCGAAGGTTGGGTCATTTGATGGCGGCTACGGGGCCTCCTATCTCGCCCGGATAGTGGGACAAAAGAAGGCAAGGGAAATTTGGTTTCTCTGCCGCGTTTACAACGCCAACGAGGCGAAAGAGATGGGGTTGGTCAATGAAGTTGTTCCTTACGAGGAACTGGAACTCGAGACAGTGCGTTGGTGTCGTGAGATTCTCGCAAAATCACCTCTTGCCATCCGTTGCCTAAAAGCGGCATTAAATGCTGATTGTGACGGCCAAGCTGGTCTTCAAGAACTCGCAGGCAATGCGACGCTCCTTTATTACATGACCGAGGAGGGCCAAGAAGGACGTGATGCGTGGAAGGAAAAACGTGCTCCGGATTTTAAAAAATTTCCTCGTCGCCCCTGACCGGAAACACTCTCTGTCGTTTTCTCTTTGGCGGTGCTCAAAGTTAGAGCACCAAAGGGGCTTGATTTTTTAGCCGCCTCCGCAACACTTCTCAGGAGCGGCCCAGACCCTGCGGCGGCCTTAAGTGTCTCCTACACCCATGAGATCCCTCTTTGCAACTCGATTTAACATTGACATTCTGGACGAAAATTATCTGCGCTGGAAGGCCGATCCCGCATCCGTAGATGCAGAGTGGTCGGCTTTTTTCGAGGGGTTCGAACTTGGCAGTGTGCGACCCCAGACCAGGCCGGGTGCCACCCCAACGAGTGCTTTTTCAGACGATATCCAGACAAAGGTGGATTCGCTGGTTTACGCCTACCGCACTCTCGGGCACACCCTTGCACGTCTGGATCCTCTAGAGACGTCGGAACCTGACCAGCCGTTGCTCGAACTCAAGGAATTTGGGCTAGCTCAAGTATCCCCGGACACGGTCGTTTCCTCAAAATTCTTCCGTGGCGGTGAGGCGATGAAGCTCAGCGATCTGGTGGCGGCACTCCGCTTGATCTATTGCGGCACCATAGGGGCGGAATTCATGCACATTCAAAATCCGCGTGTAAGAAACTTCGTCAGGGATCGTATCGAATCGCGTCCTCCCGGATTTGGGGTTGATGCGACAACACAACGCCATCTGCTCAACGTTCTGATGGAAGCGGAGACATTTGAGCGCTTTCTGCATACAAAATATGTCGGGCAAAAGCGTTTCTCTCTCGAGGGTGGAGAATCCTTGATGGTGATTCTGGACACCGTGCTGAACGAATGCACTCCTGCCGGCGTAAAGGAAATCGTAATGGGCATGGCGCATCGCGGACGTCTGACCGTCTTGGCAAATTTCATGAAGAAATCGCTGAGAACGATCTTCACTGAATTTTCGGAAAACTATATCCCAAATTTCATCGCTGGCGACGGTGACGTGAAATACCATCTCGGCTATGAGACGGTGCGAACCACCCGCTTTGGTGGCGAAGTGAGGGTGCATCTCTCGCCCAACCCATCACATCTCGAAGCGGTGAATCCCGTCGTGGAGGGCAAAGCCCGAGCCCGGCAGCGGATCAACAACGACACGATCGAGCGACGCAGCGTGCTGCCGTTGCTTATCCACGGAGATGCCGCCTTTGCCGGCCAGGGAATCGTGGCTGAAGTCCTCAACCTTTCCCAGCTCCCAGGATACAGAACCGGTGGCACTCTTCATGTGATCGTTAACAACCAAATTGGCTTCACAACACTCCCGGCCGATGCCCGTTCCAGCGCGTATGCTAGTGACGTGGCCAAGATGATAGAGGCTCCCATACTTCACGTCAATGGCGATGACCCTTCGGCTGTTTGGTTCGCAGCCCGATTGGCATTTGAGCTACGTCAAAACTTTGGAAGAGATGTGGTTCTCGATATGTATTGTTACAGGAGGCACGGCCATAACGAGGGCGACGAGCCGGTGTTTACACAGCCGGATTTATACAAGAAAATTTCCTCTCACCCCTCCGTCTGGGCAAGCTACAAGGAAAATCTGTTGGCCGATGGCGTGCTCTCAGTTGAAGAGGCAAAAGCCGCTGAGGCTTCGTTTCTGGCCAAACTCGAAAACGCCCGAGAGGAAGTAAAAGCGAGTGAAATCAACGAAACAAAGGACGCACCACAAACACCTCGTGCCTCCGTTTTTGAGGGAAGCACAGCTACCTTCCAGCCTCCCTACTCGCATGAACCGGTTGAAACGGCTGTCCCAGTAAATACGATTGAGAAGATCGTCTCCGGGCTGACTCGTGTGCCACCGAGTTTTCGAGTGTTGCCTAAAATCAAACGCATTCTTCTCGACCGGCGATGGGAGGCCTTTCAGAAGGGTGGCCCTTTCGATTGGGGATTTGGCGAGGCGCTAGCGTTTGGATCGCTCCTCATAGAAGGGGTGCCCGTCAGGTTGTCCGGACAGGACAGCCGTCGGGGAACATTCGGGCACAGGCACGCTGTGCTCTACGATTCTGTGACCCGCGAGCGGTACATTCCGCTGATGAATCTCAGCCCTGACCAGGCGAAATTTTGCGTTTATAACTCGATGCTCTCCGAGGCCGCGGTGCTGGGATTTGATTACGGATATTCTCTCGGCTACCCCGAAATGCTCTGTATCTGGGAGGCGCAGTTTGGCGATTTTGCAAATGGTGCGCAGGTGATTATTGACCAATTTATTGCCTCCGCAGAATCGAAGTGGCAAACACCATCGGGCTTGGTCATGTTTCTCCCGCACGGTTACGAAGGTCAGGGGCCTGAGCACTCAAGCGCCCGACTTGAACGATTTCTTACTCTTTGCGCCGAGAACAATATCCAAGTGTGCAACCCGACTACTCCCGCTCAGTTTTTTCACCTTCTCCGGCGACAAGTCAAACGCTCTTTCCGCAAACCGCTTGTGGTCATGACACCGAAGAGCCTTCTTCGACATGAGCGTGCGGTGTCGCGACTAACGGATTTTACCAAGGGCACTTTTCGTGAAATCCTTCCTGGACCGCTTGTGGACGATCCCGCAGGGGTCAAACGCATCATTTTCTGCAGCGGCAAAATCTATTTTGATCTCCTCGAATATCGAGAGCAAAAGCGCATAACCGACGCAGCGCTCATTCGCTTTGAACAAATTTATCCGTTCAACGAAGCCCAGCTTACCGAGTCGCTGGCTCCCTACCCAACGGGTGCCAAATGGGTATGGTGTCAAGAGGAACCTCAAAACATGGGGGCTTGGACTCATATTCTACCTGTCATTGGCACCATCGGACGTCGTTACATCCATTACGCCGGCCGTGACGCAGCGGCGAGCCCGGCTGTTGGCTCTCTTGCGATCCATCGCCAAGAACAACTTAAGGTTGTCGAAGACGCGTTTAACGTTTAAAAAATACTTCAGTGATTGGTCGACCGCACCATAGAAACTGAGACGGAATGATCGTGGAGAGTTGTGGTCTTTCCCTCCGTCGAGCAAATTTCACGTTGCGTGGCCCAACAGGCGTGGATTAATTCATTTCATCATTACTCAGTAAGGTTTAATGGTGAAGAATGCCGCGGTGGCGGCAGATAGAAACCCCACTCAAATAGAAACCCCACTCAAATACTCAGTTCACCACCACGGCTTTCATGAAAAGCGGATGGTTTTTGGCAAACTCCAGCGCTTCCTTCTTGCAGTCAAAATAAATATCTACGACAGGCACATCTTTGCCGAGTTTCTTTGCTGCAGTGCGTTGTTTGACAGCATTCCCGGTGTCCACAGCAACAAGCTCCTTCCCCGCTTCGGGAAGGATAATACGAGAGCCGTAGGGAATGATTTTAGGATCTACAGCGGCGGAGCGCTTGTTGACCAGACGAGTGCCTGTGGCTGCAAGGCCTTTCGAGGTATAGTAATCCGTTCCTTTCCCGCTTTTCCAATAAACGGTCACCCGGACCGTCATAACTTTTCCGTTAGATGGAATGAGCGGAGTAAACCCCTCACGGAGAGGATTGAGGTTAAAAATTTTGCGAAAAAATCCTCCGCGCATTTCAGTGGCGTCCAAAATAGGTGACGATTGGTGAGGCGACGTTCGTTTGGAGTCGGCTACTGATGCGCTGGTATTTTGTTGGGTTTGAGCTTTTGTGGGCTTTGCCTGGATGCGAACCACCCTTCTGCGCCCTTTTTTCTTGGAGTTGCTCGTTGCGGGAACTGCGTAGCGAGAGTCGGCTTCGGAAGCGATTTTCACACTGCCAGCCGTGTTAGAAGTAGCCGCATGGTAGCTAGAACCATTCTGTATCGCAGATCCAAACTTTGGATTCAGCGATCCGAGAAGGAATGAAGCAGCAATGATCGGTGTGTTCATAGGATTTTTCAGTTGTCACGGATTACGCACAAGCAAAACCCATCTCCAAAACAAAAACCGGAATGAGCATTCGACCAATTCATCGCGTCGGGCAAAAGGCATCTTATCTTTCAAAGGAAAAAAACTGTTTTCTGACGTCAGGATCAATTAACTTCTGATAGCTTATTTTGAGTAGCTTATTGGAAAAATTGATACATTTTAGATAGCCAGAAGCACCTGACAGAGCAACTGAACTTTGCCCAGCTTCACCTTTCGAAAGCTGATAAAATGATAAACAACTACCTTTGTCTGGTCAAAAAATCTAACAAGAACTGAAGGCAGGTATTAAAAAATGTGATGTAGATGGAGTGTTATGCATTCTCTGAACGGTGTCCAGCAAAAATTTCGTAAAAAGCATTTGGGGCAAGTGTCGCACATTTGACGCGCTGAGGAAATTTTCGGACACCAGCAAAAGCGGCCAAATCTCCGAAGAGCATTTCTCCTGAAGGCTTGCCGCTCCTATCTTCTTCCTCGGGCAATCCTTTTACCATTTCAATGAATTGTCGGATAAGTTTACAGGCCTCTTCTTGGGTTTTGCCCTTGAGCTTGATGGTGAAGAGAGACGCTGCCGCCTGGCTGATGGCGCAACCTTGACCGGTAAATTGAGCTGCCTCAACAATTCCCGTGGGACCCAAGCGAACTTGAACGGCTATTTCATCGCCGCATGCGGGATTGTTGCCGACGGCAGTGTGGGTTGCCCCCTCAAGGGGCCCCTTGTTGCGGGGACGACGGGAATGTTCAAGTATGATGGATTGATAAAGTTCTTCGAGTTCCATCGTATGGCACGTTTGAAGTTAAGTCAGTTGAAAAATTTACGAACCTGAGCCAAAATTTCTGCCGTCCGGTGGACTTCGTCCTCTGTGGTGTAAAGATAAAAACTTGCGCGCGCTGTCGAGGGTTTTGCCAAAACACGCATGAGAGGCTGCGCACAGTGATGCCCCCCTCGCAACGCCAGACCAAAGCGATTAGCGACTTCGACCACATCATGAGGGTGGACATCAGTAAGAGTGAAGCTCACAACTCCTGCCCGGCTGTTCCGCGGGCCGATAATTTCCATACCCTCTATGCGAGAGAACAGATCAAGAGCAAGCATGGCAAGTTTTTCGTCATGCTGACGGATGGCATCGCGCCCAATGCTATCGAGGAAATCACAAGCTACGGCAAGAGCGATGGCGGAAGCGATTGGCGGTGTTCCTGCCTCGAGGAGGTGAGGCAGGCTTTTGTAGGTGCTCCCTTCAAAAGTCACTCGCTCGATCATTTCTCCGCCGCCCTGCCACGGGGAGATCTGCCCAAAACGCCGCGGATGAATCGCCAGGACTCCGATGCCCGTTGGCCCGCACATTTTATGGCCGGAGAGAACCAGAAAATCGCAGTTGAGAGCCTCCATATCGAGCGGGAAATGCCCGCAGCTCTGGGCGGCGTCCACTAGGGTGGCAATCCCACGCGAGTGAGCTAGGGCGCAAATTTTTTCGGCGGGATTCACGGTGCCCAGCACATTTGAAATGTGAGTAAAGGCAAAGAGGCGGGTTGGCGGAGCCAAGAGCTGATCCAACTCATCAAAATCGAGCCTCCCTTCAGGCGTAAGAGGGGCAAATGCGATGGAGAGTCGGGCTCGATTCGCAAGGAGTTGCCACGGCACGATGTTGCTGTGATGTTCCATTGCTGTGAGCAATATGCGGTCACCTGGTTGGAGAACGCTGTTTGCCCACGCACTGGCCACAAGGTTAATGGCCTCTGTCGCGCCACGAGTAAAAATTACCCCATCGGGGTTGGGTGCACTGATAAAGGACCCAATGCGCTGTCGAGCAGCTTCGAAAGAGGCAGTGGCACGAGCGCTTAACTCGTGCAAACCGCGGTGGACATTGCTGTTGTCTTTTTCGTAAAAGTCTGTGATTGCGCGGATGACGAATGTAGGCTTGTGGGTGGTCGCCGCATTGTCAAAATAGAGGAGCGGGTGACCATTTACCTCCTGATGAAGGGCGGGAAAGAGGGCTCGTAGAGATGGAGATCCAGGAGTCAATTCATGCACAGTTCGATAATACTCCGCCCGCCCACTGGCGCAACTATACAAGATTTTTTTCAGCTTGACTTCTGCCGACAAAAAGCGAAATCATTCGCCCGTAACCTCATGTCGCTCGACGGAGCCCACGCGGGCTATCCTTCTTTTTAATCATGTCTATCTCCGACCACGGATGGAACATTTGGATTGCATGTTATTTGTGCGTCCTGCTTGGCTTATCCACTTTCGGCGCTCACCGTTTTTTCCTTATCTATCTTTTCCTTCGAAACAAAGATAAAATGCTGCCGTCACCGCAGCGCTTTAAGAATTTACCATCTGTAACCGTCCAGTTGCCAATCTATAATGAAATACACGTTGTGAGTCGGCTGTTGGATGCTGTGGCAGCCTTGGACTACCCAACCGATTTGCTCGAAATTCAAGTGCTCGACGATTCCACTGACGCCACAAAGGAAATTTGTGCTGCCAAATGTGCTAAGATTGCCCGCAAAGGCTTTGCAATTAAACACATCCGCCGAGGAAACCGTTTGGGATTCAAAGCCGGGGCGCTGGAAAATGGACTCCGCTCCGCCAAAGGCGAATTTCTTCTCATTCTGGATGCCGATTTTCTGCCGCCACGCGATCTTTTGCTAAAAGTTATCGACCATTTTACTGATCCACAGGTTGGAATGGTTCAAACCCGCTGGGGGCATCTGAACCGAGATTTTTCCCTCCTAACAAAAGTGCAGGCTCTATTTCTAGACGGACATCTCATTATCGAACAAATTGCTCGCAGCCGAAGCGGGCGATTGTTTAATTTTAACGGAACCGCCGGCCTCTGGAGAAAATCCTGCATTGAGGATGTCGGTGGTTGGGAACACGACACGCTGACCGAAGATCTCGATCTGAGTTATCGCGCCCAAATGTGCGGTTGGAAGTTTGTCTTTCGACCAGATGTTGTCACACCGGCAGAGCTTCCCGTTGATATTAATGGCTTCAAAACGCAGCAGCACCGTTGGACAAAAGGAGCTATTCAAACCTGCAAAAAAATCCTTCCACGGATCTGGCGGTCACGTTTGCCGCTGCCACTCAAAATCGAGGCAACGGCTCATCTCTGCTCGAATTTCGCTTACCTCCTTCTCGCCATGCTCTGCATCGTTTTGCACCCGACTTCTGAGATGATGCCTCACAACTGGGGAACTATAGCGTTCTTTCATCTTCCAATCTTCATCCTTTCATCTTTCTCGGTTTTGGCATTCTACTCTTGCGCCCAGATCGCTCTCCATCCAACAGAATGGCAACGTGAGATACTGCACTTGCCGATGCTTTTGGCTCTCGGAATCGGGCTTTCATTTAACAACGCAAAAGCAGTGCTCGAAGCGCTATTTAACAAACCTTCCGATTTCACTCGAACCCCGAAATACGCCGTAGAAAAGTCTCAAGAAAAATGGAAGCAGAGTGCTTACGCTCCAGCCCGTTCAGCATCCTCGCTCGTCGAAGCACTCTTCGCCGTTTATTTTGGCTTTCTTACTCATCTCGCCATCGTCAAAAAGGATTTCATCTCCATCCCCTTTCTTCTGCTCTTTGTGGTCGGCTTTTCCTATGTGGCCTTTACATCTGCTCTCTCATGGCTACCCCGGGAAAACGCCCAAAGAAACCGATGATAGCCGCCGTATAGACATCATTCATCTCCGCTCAACCAAACCCGACCCATCCTATGACCCGTGTGGTATTTTTATTTCTCCTATTTGTTGTCGGCTTTGGCCCATTGCCAGGCTGTGTTTCTCTTCGTAAAGACACAGCCAACCGGATTGTGATCAGCGTTCCTCAACAGCGACTCGTTCTTTTTCGCAATGGCGAACCTGTTGCGGAATACCCTGTTTCTACGTCCAAATTCGGGCTAGGCGACAATCCGGGCAGCTACGCGACCCCGCTCGGCAGAATGCGGGTTGCGCAAAAAATTGGACACGGACAGCCCTTGGGTATGGTGTTCAAAAGCCGCAAACCTACCGGTGAAATTTTGCCACCCAACGCCCCCGGTCGGGATCCGATTGTCACACGTATCCTCTGGCTTGAAGGGCTCGAAAACAACAACCGCAACGCCTACAAGCGGTTGATTTATATTCACGGCACGACCGAGGAGCAAAATATCGGCAAACCGGCAAGCTTCGGCTGTATCCGCATGACCTCCGCCGATGTATCAGACTTGTTCAACCGCGTCGGTGTTGGAGCAGAAGTGGTGGTGACGGATAAAAAAATTTCAAGTTTTGTCCGTTCCTCCGCTCGAGAGCAATCTGCGCTGGCTGCCACCGGCCATTCCGTGCCATCCGCACATGAAAAACCGTTGGGAGCCGATCATCTACACATAGTGCATAAAAAAACATTTGGGCCAACCAACCCTGCCGCCTCCTCCTTAAATGCGACTAAGCTCCCCAATTCCGAGCCCGCTTCAGGTCGGAATCCCGAAACACAGACTGATTTGTGGCACCGCGTCGCGTTGCTATCCCCAAGTAAACCCTCCGAGGAGCCAAACAACAATCACAGAGCTGGACAAGGCGTACGTCGCCGCTTTCTTAACCTCTTATGGTGATGCCCTCAAAGCACCAACCTGCCGTTTTGTTCCGGAGTTATTCTGCGACAAAATCCCCACCCGGGGTGGCGAGCAATTCAATATCACACCAACATCTTCCACCGCTCCGCACGCGGTTTTCTCATGCAAAACATCCGTAACATCGCAATCATCGCCCACGTTGACCACGGCAAGACGACTCTGGTGGATCAACTACTCAAACAGGCCGGCACTTTCCGGGCCAATCAACAAATCCAAGAACGTGTCATGGATTCGATGGATCTCGAACGAGAAAAAGGGATCACCATCCGCGCGAAAAATGCGGCGTTCGAGTGGAAAGGCGTCCGCGTCAATATCGTGGACACACCCGGCCACGCCGATTTTGGCGGTGAAGTCGAACGCATCATGAAAATGGTGGACGGCGTTTTTCTCTTAGTCGACGCTCATGACGGCCCCCAAGCACAGACAAAGTTTGTTCTTCGCAAAGCACTTGAAAACGGTGCGCGCGCCATTGTGGTCATCAACAAGATCGACCGCGAAAACGCGCGCCCCCACAAAGTGCTCGACATGGTGTTCGAACTTTTCCTCGAGCTAAAAGCGACCGACGAGCAACTCGATTTCCCAGTGGTTTATGCCAGCGCAAAAGAAGGTTACGCTGTTCTCCACATTGATGACGAACGGGTTAACATGCACCCGCTGCTCGATACTATTCTCCACGAAGTCCCCCCACCGCGGGTAAATTCGTTACCTGAATTTCAAATGCTGGTCTCAAACTTGGACTACAGCGATTATCTCGGCCGGATCGCTTATGGACGCATCTTCAGCGGAACCGTGACAGTCGGTCAGACGGTTTGGCTTCTTAAATCTGGCGGCCGACATAAAGCAACCGTAACAGCGCTCTTTAGCCATCGCGGCCTCGAAAAAATCGAAGTAAAGTCGGCTGGTGCCGGTGACATCGTTGGCCTGGCCGGGTTTGAAGATGTCTTCATCGGTGACACGCTCTCTTCATCGGCAGAAATTCCGCCGTTACCATTTACTGAGATTGACCCGCCGACGATCACTATGCGGATCGCCGTCAATGACGGGCCTCTGGCAGGGAGGGAAGGCAAGTTCCTCACCGCACGCCACATACGTGAACGGCTCGAACGTGAAACGCGCGGGAACGTCTCCATTGCCTTTGCGGAGACTGACACCGCAGGAGTGTTTGAAATCCGTGCGCGAGGCCAAATGCAGATCGCGATTCTCGTTGAGCAGATGCGTCGCGAAGGATTCGAGGTCCTTGTCAGCCGTCCCGAAGTGATCATGCGCCGTGATGATCAGGGGCAATTACTCGAACCTTTCGAGAACGTCTATGTTGATGTGCCCTCTGAGAATCTCGGCGATGTCATGCAGTCGCTTGCATCTAGAAAAGCTGAAATCATCAACATCCATCACCATCCGACAACTGTCGCAATTGAGGCGGTGGCACCGACTCGTGGGCTCATCGGATTCGAGACCGAACTGGTAAACCTCACTCGCGGGCTTGGGTTGATGAGTCATTTGTTCAAGGAATATTCTGCTCATCGTGGAGAGATTCTCAGTCGCAAATCCGGCGTGCTTGTCGCTATGGAGGCAGGTGTCTCGACCGCGTATGCCCTCAATAATGTGCAAGAGCGAGGCCGCCTCTTTATCGGCCCCGGTGAGCAAATTTACGAGGGAATGATCGTAGGGGAAAATTCCCGCCCCGACGACCTGCCGGTAAATCCCTGCAAAGTTAAACATCTCACAAACATGCGGAGCCAGGGAGAGGGCAAAGGAATAATGCTTGAGGCCCCGCTTCGAATGAATCTCGAACGCGCTCTTGAATTTATCGCCGATGACGAGTTTATCGAAGCAACACCGGCCGCACTTCGTCTTCGAAAAAAAATCCTCGATGCGACAGCCCGGAAACGCGCGGCCGCAAAGCAGGGTTGACAAACCTCATCAAGCATATTACCATGCTGACAACGTTCTTGCTCCGGGCTTATTGCCCGCCAGAATTTTCAACAACCAAAAAGGCTTCCATACGGCAACCCGAACGGCGAGTTGCCATTGCTCAAAAAATCGAGTTAACTCGCCAAATCTCCCCGCCAGCCAGCTTCCGTGCCTGCAGGCAAAAGAGGCTCTGGCGAACAGAGCTAGGGTCACAAGCCAAAAAGCCGATGCTGAGACTCTGCGCATAAAACGGGGTTAACACACGGCTTTGAACTTTCTGTCGCGTTTAATCACGCCCGGACGGAAAAGAGTTTTCCCGCCGCAATCGCTCCATATTGAGTTTTCCAAGCAAAAAAGTTTTCAACGCCCTCTCTTATCACCCCTAAACCAACATGGCCGGTCATAACAAATGGTCAAAAATCAAGCGCGTTAAAGGTGTCCTCGACGCTCGTCGCGGCAAAATCTTCAGTCGTCTATCGAAAGAAATCACCGTCGCCGCGAAGCTCGGCGGAGGTGATCCAGAAGCCAACGCACGTTTGCGTTCCGCCATCCTCGCCGCACGGGCTGAAAATATGCCCTCGGAAAATATCGAGCGTGCCATCAAAAAAGGCACGGGTGAGTTGCAATCCGAGGCGATTGAAGAGATCCTCTATGAGGCCTACGCCCCCGGCGGTATTGCTCTTATGATCGAGGCAGCGACAGACAACCGCAACCGCACAACCGCCGATCTCCGTTCCATTTTAACAAAAAATGGAGGCTCTCTCGCCTCAAGCGGGAGCGTCTCCTACATGTTCCATCGCAAAGGTCGTATCGCCATCCCTATCAATGCGATTGCTCAGGACGCTCTGCTCGAACTTATCCTCGATGCCGGCGCTGAGGAACTGCTCGAGGAGGATTCTTATCACATTGTCCTCACACCCCCCAGCGCTCTTTACCAGGTTATTGACGCTCTCAAACATGCCGCAATCGAGCCTGAATCTGCAAAACTCACTTTTATTCCTGAAAACATAATTCCCATTACTGATTCGGCCACCGCCTCGCAGATTCTTAAAATCTGCGACCAAATTGATGATCATGATGATATCCAAGCCGTACATGCCAATTTCGAAATAGCTGATGATCTGCTCAATTCTTTAACTGCCTAATGCAGCAGATCTGCTTTCAACTCGAGACCTCCCTTGCACCATCACATGAGCGAAATCACCACGGCCATTCCCATTGAGGAATCGGCCCCCAAGAAACGAGTTATCCGCCGCAAGACAACCGCCAATCAACCGGCGCAAGATACTAGCACGGACACCTCAACAAAAACAAAATCGACACGCCCTCGAAAGAAAACGGTCTCTCCCAAGTCTCCTGACACACCTCCCCAGAATTCAATCCCAGCAGAATCCGCAACAACGGAAAGCGTTGCAGATTCAAAAATCGCTCCAAAGAAAAAAACAGCATCTGACGAGACACTCGCCTCTGCTCTCTCGGCCACACCAGCCCCTGACACGCCCCCGCCCACCGAACCCTCCGAACCAACAGGCGCCCCACAGCCCGAGAAACTCGCTCCGAACACTGAGGTCTCCAACCTTGACAACGGGAAAAACCCGGCTGTCTCCGTAGCGAATCCACCTCAGAGCAATGATTTACAGCGCAGTGGGCACAAACACTTCAAAAGCCGTCGCTTTTTCAAACGGGGTCGTTTCAAAGCATTCAAAAATCGCCAGAACGGCGAACTCTCTCCAGACCAGCGCGCCACCCCGACAACACCAACTTCGGCACGAGAAACTGTCAGTGAGGAAAAGCACTCCGGCGACGAGTCCTCTTCGGAGCAGACTCTGGAAACCTTCCCTTGCGAAGGCGTTTTGGAACTCTCGGGTAAAGGGTTTGGCTTTCTGCGCGAACGCGTTCGGGCGTATCAACAACACCCGCAGGATGTATTCGTCACACCCGAATATGTGCGGCGATATGGGTTGCGAGACGGGATGATGCTTGCCGGACGTTACCGTCGCGGCGGGCGCGGCCCCCAGATGGTTCTGCTCGAGACTATCAATGGCGGGCCACCCGAACGCTTCAAGATCACCCCTCTCTTCGAGGAGCTCACAGCCGTAAACCCAGAAAAACGTTTTGTTCTCGAAACCGCCCCTGACCGGCATACCACGCGCGTCATCGACCTCATCACTCCCATTGGAATGGGGCAGCGCGGACTGATCGTTGCACCACCGCGCACGGGCAAAACAACGCTGCTCATGCACATCGCAGAGGCTATTCTCGCAAACCATCATGATGTTCACCTTCTTGTGCTCCTTGTGGATGAACGCCCTGAGGAAGTTACCGAGTTCAAAATCCACCTCCCACAGGCTGAACTCTGGGCCAGCTCAAACGACAGCGATGTCAAAAGCCATACCCGGATGGCCACCCTCTGCCTCGACCGCGCAAAAAGAATGGTCGAGGACGGAAAGCATGTCTTCCTTATTCTTGACTCAATCACCCGGGTCGGGCGCGCGTTCAATAACGCCATCCAAGGCACCGGACGCACTCTCACCGGCGGTATGGACGCCCGCGGAATGGAAATCCCTCGTCGCCTGTTCGCCGCCGCGCGCAACACCGAAGAGGCAGGCTCACTAACCATCATCGCTACCGCTCTCATCGAAACGGGAAGCCGAATGGATGAGCTTATTTTTCAGGAGTTTAAAGGCACTGGGAATATGGAACTCGTCCTCGACCGGCGCATTGCTGAGCAACGCATCTATCCCGCAGTGGACATCTTCAAATCCGGCACTCGGCGCGAAGAATTGCTTGTTCCAGAAGAGCAACTCGAAAAAATCAGTCTCATTCGTCGCGGTCTTGCCGGGCACAAACCGGTGGAAGCTATCGAACGCCTCCTCTTTTTTATCCGCAAATTTCCTACCAACAAAGCAATGCTTGAGGGTATTCCAGGCTGACCACCTTCACCCAAAATCCCTGTGCTTGAACGCCTGGGACAACCAGCGCCTCTCACGGGCTTTAATTTTTGCTCCTGCACCTTGTATGCCCTCAGAAAGGCCGGTCGAAGTCATAAAAGGCATCATCGAGCGCGTTGCCTTTCACAACACCGAAAACGGGTTTTGCGTTCTTCAGGTGATGCCCGAGCGTAGCAACAACACCGTCGTGGTCATCGGTTCGGTTGCAACAGCAAACCCAGGCGAATGGCTCTACGCGGAAGGACACTGGATGTATGACCGCGTTCACGGCCGACAATTCCGCGCCGATTTCCTCCAAATATCACCTCCCTGTTCCCTGGCAGGTATGGAGAGATTTCTCTCAAGCGGCCTCATCCGAGGCATCGGACCCGTTTACGCAAAAAAACTGGTCGCTAAATTTGGTGAACAGGTCTTGGAAATCATTGATAAAGAATCGGGCCGCCTGTCCGAGGTGACCGGTATCGGTTTGGAACGCCGACGCCGAATAAAAGCCGCCTGGCGGGAACAGCAGGCTATCCGCAATGTGATGCTATTTCTCTACAGCCACGGCGTTGGCACCACACGAGCGGTTCGCATTTTCAAAACATACGGCGATTCAGCAATCGCAAAACTAAAGGAGGATCCCTACCGACTGGCGCGGGATATCCCTGGTATTGGTTTTAAGACCGCGGATGATTTTGCCAGAAAAATCGGTATTCCTGAAGATTCTCCTCTCAGAGCAGCAGCGGCAGTCGAACATGTGCTCATGGAAGCCGCTGGAGATGGCCACACGCATCTGCCTCAACAGGTCGTCGAGCAGTCAGCAGCTCAGCTCATCAAGGTACCAACAACCCAAATCTCGAGTGGCATCGGCAAACTTCAGGATAGTGGGGCACTGGTTCAGGCAGATGCCCAGGGCGTTCCTTGCCTCTGGCTACCCGCTCTTGACCGCGCGGAGCGGCTCCTTGCAAAGCGTGTTGTGGCCTTTTCAGAGCGCCAACCTCCTTGGCCGGCAACAGCTCCCGAGGCAGTAGCCCGCTGGTGTGAGCAGCGATTGAAAACCATCCTCTCCGAAGGTCAGCGCGTCGGTCTTGCGACCTGTCTCGCCTCCGCAATTTCAATCATCACCGGAGGACCAGGCGTTGGCAAGACTACCCTTGTCCGATCGCTCGCAGCTATCCTTCAATCAAAAGGAATGAGATTGCGGTTGTGCGCACCTACCGGGCGCGCCGCACGCCGACTTGGTGAAGCGACGGCCGATCTCGGCCTCAATGCCGTCACCATTCACCGCCTGCTTGGAGCCTACCACTCCGGCTTCGAGCGTGGGCCTCTATCCCCTCTCGATTGTGATGTTGTCGTGGCTGATGAAGCTTCGATGATAGATCTGCCCCTCATGAACAGACTCTTTGGCGCACTCCCAGACCATGCGGCTCTCATTCTTGTCGGCGATGCAGATCAGCTGCCATCCGTCGGCCCTGGCCGGGTTCTGCACGATCTTATCGAATCAACACACATTCCTGTCGCCCGATTAAATACCATTTTCAGGCAGGCCGCAGGAAGTCGAATCGTCCATGCTGCCCACAAAGTCAACTCAGGCGAAATTCCCGAGCTTGAGCCCGATTCTCAAAGCGATTTCTTTTTCATCGCCAAAGAATCCCCCGAGGAAATCGGCCACACAGTACTCGAACTCGTCACCCGACGCATCCCCAGACGGCTCGGCGTTGAACCCAAAGAAGGTGTGCAGGTTCTCACCCCAATGAACCGCGGGGAGATTGGTGTGCACGCCCTCAACAGAGCGCTTCAAAATGTTCTCACACCCGCCACCCCCACTACCTCAACAGTGCAACGGTTCGGCTGGGAATTCCGAGTTGGCGACAAAATAATGCAAACGGAAAATGACCACACGCAGGACCTCAGCAACGGCGACCTCGGCCGCGTCGTCCATATCAACCACGACGAACAAATCCTCGAAGCAGATTTTGACGGACGCCAGGCTTCTTATCCCTTTGAAGAACTTGACGCTCTCTGCCCGGCCTATGCAGTCACCATCCATAAAGCTCAAGGATCTGAATTTCCCGCTGTTGTCATCCCCTTGGCCACCCAGCATTTTGTGATGCTCCGGCGTAACCTTCTTTACACGGCAATCACCCGAGGACGGCGTCTCGTCGTGGTCGTCGGACAACGCCGCGCACTCGAATACTCCATCCGCAACGCCGATGGGCCGCACTCTCGCCGCAGCGCTCTCCTCGAACGAATCCACCAACTTTTGCCTTCATGAAAACAACCCTTTCTTTGCGAGTCGTTCCGAACGCCAAACGAACTTCATGCGAAGGTCTCATGGACGACGGCTCCTCCCTGCGCGTCAAACTCGCCGCTCCGCCTTTGGATGGGAAGGCTAATGTCGCGTTAATTAAATGGCTCGCCCAAACGCTGAAAATCCGCTCTACCGACATACAGATTGTTTCGGGACAAACATCTCGCCAAAAAACCATCGAGATTGAAGGTCTCACCCCGTCCGATGTTTTACCCCTGCTCATTCGTGAATGCAAGAGCGCTAACTCCCCTGACAAGAAATCCAGAAAATCTCATAAAATTCACCCTGACAATGTGAGTTCTCCTCCGAGAGGGTCTAATTGAGAAACTTAAAACAAAAGAAATCCCCCTCGCTGGCGGGCGATCCACGCATGCGCCTTGCCCCGGTCGGGCCGCCTCAACAACATGTTTTTTATTTTTCCCGAAAAAACAAAGCCCCCGACTTCTCCGACGAATTGATCCAGCCCTTCTCCTCTTTTTTACTCCGGATCACCACCTCAGCATGCCCATGGTAAACCGGGCAGATCTCGAGGCACCCGAAGAACCCACGTACGATTTTGCCGGGTTAAATCCGTTAGGAACCCCCACATAAAAGGCACTTGCACATTCTGCTCGCCCCGCGAGCGCACCATGAGGGCAGTTCGACATATTCCAGAAGCGAAAGCGGCGTCAGCGCAGCTGCTTGGTCTGTCGCAACAGAGGGAAAGAGGATGATCAGCAGATGTCGCTGGTTACAGAATGACGATGATGGGTTACCCGTTAAAGCACAGGCAGGAGCACGAGGGCTGCCGGAAATCTGCACACCTCTCGATAAACTGCCACGCTCAAGTCAGTGGACGTATCCGCGAGGCAGAGTGTTTGGGCAAAGGGACAGTCATCAGCGAGTTTGATGAACAAAGGTTATGGTGTTTACTCAAATTCCGCTCGACCGCGGAAGTCAAGGCACTGGCGATGAGGGAAAGGAAACCTGTATGGCAGCGGTATGGGGATGGCTGGCAGGCACTGAAACCTCGCTCAGGCCCAAGGACTAGAGCGAGGAGCCTCGGGTGGTTTCGGATCGGGAAAATCCAGTTCCTACAATGACTCGGAGAGCAGGCTCCCTACCGCACCACCACGATCAGACAGTGCACGTTTTAAGGGAAATAGGTGCACTAACTAAAATCTTTCCAGCGGCCCGGTCGCCACTACCGGCAGCAGCAATCCAGATGTCGTTTGGACCGAAACCGTCACCACCTTAGGCATCGCGAACACGGTGGCTGACACGGCCTTTTCCTCGAAAGCTCTCACAGAGTTCACCACAGGTGAAGCCGATCTTGATGATTCCGGCTGGGAGAGCATCCCTTTGCCACATCCTGCGAGCGGTCCGCAAAGGATGCCTTTTAAAAAGACAACAAAAAACATTGAACCGTGCTATTTGCATTGCGTCGAGCGAGAGGTTACGGTCGAGGCAAGGATGGCTCCGGGGAGCGTAAAGAAGCCAACGGGGAATTAATTTGGCCGCAATGGGTCGATTGGGCTTTCACAAGATGCGGCATCGAAATATTCAGCCCAAGAGGTGCTTGTTTCCCAGACTCGCAGCCGGACGAGTCTGACAGAAGATCGCAACGGGTAAGGGAATGAGCTATCAGTAGCTGCGACTGCCAGCGCTCTGGAGATATGATCGAAAAAAGTTTTGGCCAGAACCTCCGTCGTGGGTTCCGTGTTTTCGAAGGGAATAATACGCTCCCCGTAGGCTTCTTTGAGGGTTTGATACATTGGATCAGCGGTATTGACGCAGAGAGCATGGTCAAACTTTTCGAGAAACGCGCATGCCGCGAATTTGACCGCTTTGAAATCGCAAACCATCCCGTTTTCATCGAGTTGATCGGCTTCAAGAATGATTTCGACCCTGCGACTGTGCCCGTGAGGGAAGCGGCAGGTGTCGGGGTGGCGTGCCAGCATGTGGCCGTTTTCAATTTCGAGAGTTTTGCAGATGCGGTATGGCATGGATCAAGTGCCGCGAGTGTTTCCGAAGAGATGAATATGGAGACGGTCGCAAAAACGAAATCCGCGGTCGAGGCAGAGAGAGGCAATGGCCCTTTGCCGTGCCTGGAGGGCGGAGCTGTTTGTTCCTTCGGGCATAAGTAAAACATTTGAAGGAACGATGGTGCATTTGATGCGGCGAAGTATCGCTTCGATTTCAGAAATATCGCTTGGGCTTTCGACAACAAATTTCAATTGATAATCATAGCTTGTGATCCATTCACGCAAAGCTTCGAAATTCAGACGATTCTTTTCGTGACGGTCAATCCAATCCTCACCGATCGAATTTGGGCGTGGGGTTGAGTTGGAAAGTTTTGGACTGATGGATGCAAGATCGCAGGCGATGTCGGCGGGCGAGATGGTGCCGGCGGTTTCGATTGTGAGGTGGAATCCATGTGCTTTGAGTGCTGCGGCGAGAACACGAATATCGCGGGCCACCATCGGCTCGCCACCGGTGATGACACAATATCGGGAACAATTTTGAAGCACTCTCTCAACAATTTCACCGACTGTCATCTCTTTACCTTCCGGAGACCAGGAGGCGTAAGGCGTATCACACCACGAGCAGCGCAGGTTGCAACCGGCTGTTCGAATAAAGCTGCTGGGCACTCCTGCCAAGCGACCTTCGCCTTGGAGCGAATAAAAAATCTCAGAGATCAACATGATGCGATTGATTTACAGGCTTTGGCGGGAGCGGATCGAGCGATTCATAATCGGTGGGGTCGGTGAGACCGGCCAGGAGGAAAGCCTCCCTGCGCTCAACGCAGGTACCGCAGCGTCCGCAATGAATAGGCCCCCCAACGTAACACGACCATGTTTTTGAAAAGTCGACCCCCAACTCCGCTCCTCTTCGGGCAATAGCAGCTTTGTCAATTGAAACGAAAGGACGGCGCAACTCGATTTGTGAATACGTGCCAAGCCGGACGGCTTCGCTCATTGCATTGAGAAAACCGGGGCGACAGTCCGGATAAATTGCGTGGTCGCCCGCATGGGCGGCGATAACAAGTTCTTTGGCTCCCAGGCTCTCCGCCACCCCAGCTGCGATGGATAAGAGAATACCGTTGCGGAAAGGAACGACCGTCTTTCGCATGGTAGCTTCCTCGTAGTGCCCTTCCGGTATCGGCTCACCGCCGGTAAGCAAAGCCGATTGGAAGTGATCCAGAAGGAAAGGCAACGGTATCACGATATGTCTTACGTTACAGATTTGTGCTTGAAGAGCGGCAAATTCCAGTTCACGCCGGTTGTGTTTGGCTCCGTAATCAAAGCTTAATGCGGCCGCAACAGACCCAGTCCTCAGAACGTGGTGCAAAGCCGTGACGGAATCCATGCCACCGCTCAATAAGATTACAGATTTCCCATGTGCCTCACCCATAATTGATAATGTCCCTGTTTTAAGACGCGGGCAAGGCTAGACGTGAAGACATAAGCCGGAGCTCCGTGGCGGAGCTCCGGCTAAAAACTTACCTGGCCAGTGCTTGGCGAGGACTACTTGCTGTAGCCGTAGGCGCTGGCAGGAGCTGGTGCGGGCTGCTGGGACGACTTACTTGCGCAAGCGCCAAGCGAGAGAGCGCCCGCAATGAGAGCAATCGCCGAAAAAATTTTTACGAGTTTCATAGTGCTAATTTTTCCCCTCCTTTCTCTGCAGGTTGCAGAGTTTGATAAAAGGTGTTTCTTCGATGGCACGCAACCAAAACCTTTATAGAATGGACAAAATTAAATGATTCGCGCGGTGTTTGTATGGTGATTAGCTCCTGCACATGGCGAGGAGATGGGCGCACGTGTGGAGCTATTTTCTAACCTCTGAAAACCGGACGGTTCCGTCGGAAAAAATCTCTAAATGACGGCCAAGACTGTCTTTGGATTTGGAGACGAGCAATGGCTCTGTTTCTTTGGTTTTTGGATTGTAGTTCCAACCTGGGCTGGAGCGGTCGGCAGCGAGAGAGCAATCCATCAAAACTCTGTCCTCGACGTAATCGGGAATAAGATCGCTGAGTTTGGCGGGCATCGTTCCGTTGTGATCCGCCGCATAGGCAAGGAGGAAGAGGACAAGTTGACGTCCAGCGGCATGACATTCGGTGAGGCGGATTCGTTCCTCAACATACCGGAGCGAGTCGGTTTCTGGTTTGAGCAAAAATTGGAGTTGTGCCCCGGCTGCGTCCAAATCGAGACGAGCACTTCCACCATCCCATTCAAGCAAAAAATCGCCCATATCTGTCTGGCGGATGGTGCCTTTGATGAGCTGAGATGCAGTTTGAATCTTGCACGGGAGAGGATCTAGCGTCTCGACGCTGGCGAAAAATTCTTTTAGTATCTCTATTTTCAGGCCAAGAAAGTCATTTTTAAAAACAACAACAGAATCAGAAGTGGATGGATTTGCCTGGAGCGGCCCGGTTCGAAGAGTGGTGGGAGCGGCCAGAATAAGGAGGAGGCAGAAAGTCGAAAACCGCATGATTAAAAAAATAGGGAATTTTTGGAAAGGAAAGCCCCCGCGCCGTAGGATTCGACGCGGGGGCAAATAGTTCCTCTAAGGGAGGAGGCATGGCGTCAGCCCGCCGCTTTTTTAGTAAGAATAGCTGGCTGGGCGTTCGACTGCCTGGAAGCTTTCCGCGGAGGAGGAGCCGGTAGAAACTCCCCCCACTGGAGCTTTGGTGTAGGTGGTTGTGGATCGGCGAACGGGCGGCGGCGGTGGGTTGTAAACTTCGGTGTTGTACATTGTACAAGAGGTCAAAAGCGAGCTCGCGAAGGCAGCGGCAATTGCGATGACTGTGGTGCGTGATTTCATTGTATTTGTATGGTTTTTGTTGGTTCGATGTTTTCGGCGTTTTGGTGATTACATGAAAATAATTGAGATTATGTGTGTCGAACTTGGAGTCGTCGAAATTTAGTTTCCAGGTCCGGGGACTGGGTCAGAGACGTTTGGCAGCGGTTCATTGATTGAAGTCGGACCAGCTTTGCCGTCCGATACACCGCGACGGCCGACCAGCACGGCATAAGAGCCCATGCCTTCGCAGCGTGCGAGATGCACATAAACTTGGACAGTGCCATTGTAGCTGGCGCGGAACTGTACGCCAGCACGGGAACCTCCACGGGATGGTGGGCGTCGGTCATCCAGAATAAGATTGCCAACTTCGTCATAGACATAAACGTCAATATCGAGAGCGAAACGATCCCGACCGACGAGAAAGACGTAATCGAGACCTCGACTCACTGGAATAAGAAACCTCACCGTGTAACCGGACCCACCGACGCCGTTATGGTTAGTCGGAGACATGGCGAAGCCACGAGCTGTATAAACAACAGCCATACGATATGCATCATCCTCCGCCTGTGCAGGATCCGCTTTGACCGTTTGAAGTGAACTTCCCAGAACGGCAGAGGCCAGGACGGAAAGAATTGTTCGCTTTCTGTTCATATAGAATTTTGATTTGTTGGTTTGTGTGACTTTGCCCTTCTAATACAAAATCAGACAGAGCTTTTGTCAGTCCATCAGAAACGACCTTTAGAAGCAATAAATTTTTTCAAAATTTCGATGGACACCCTCTCGACCACATGTCCCCCAAAAAATATCTAATGAGGAAGCCTCTGGGGAATGTCGGCTGTCGCTTCCGGTTCTAAGCTTTAGATCGGGGATGGAGAAAACTCAGGCACTGGCCCGCCGCAAAGCCTGATTTATGAGAGAGAAAATTGTCGATTGGTTCTGCTCGCAATCGTCCGGAACTCGCTCCTTTTTAAGAAATAAAGATTCGCGTTGACGCCCGGCGATTCTTCGGAACATTATCAGCTACTTTATTAAAGACTTATGCGCCACACTCTGTCTGTTCTAGTTGAAAATCGTTTCGGCGTTCTAGCGCGAGTTGCCGGGATGTTCAGCGGGCGTGGCTTTAACATTGATACCTTAAACGTTGGCCCAACTGGGAACCCGAAACATTCTCGTATGACCATTGTTGTTCGTGGAGACGACAAGGTGCTTGATCAAGTGACCAAACAGCTCTACAAACTCGTGGATGTTATTGACATTCAAGATCTTGGGGATGCCGGGTTTATTGATCGCGAACTTGTTCTGCTCAAAGTCAAGGCGGGCCCCAAAGAACGCTCTGAGATTATTCAAATCTGTGAGCTTTTTCACGCGGAAATTATTGATGTGTCGCACGAACATTTGACGATAGAAATTACTTCTGAAGAGGAGAATGTGGGTAAGTTTCTCTCTCTGATCGAACCTTTTGGGCTTTTTGACCTTGCACGGACAGGCAAAATCGCGTTGCCGCGCTAAATAATTTTCCGTGCGTTTTCTTAAATCTGTTCTACTCACACCTCACCATATCTATTGAAATCTATGCCATCAAAAGTTCTTACCGACAAAGATGCCTCACTTGACCCGCTCAAAGGAAAAACTTGTGCCGTTATTGGTTTTGGTTCCCAGGGACATGCCCATGCGATGAACCTCAAAGACAGCGGTCTTGAGGTGATTATCGGTCTGTATCGAGGGAGCAAGTCCGTCGAGGTTGCCAAAGCGAAAGGATTTGAGGTGGTTGATACTTCCGAGGCTGTCCGACGTTCTGAAGTGTTCCTTCTGGCTATTCCCGACACACGTCATGCGACCGTTTTTGCCAAGGACATTGCTCCGAGCCTTCGCGCTGGGCAGACGATGCTTGTCTCGCACGGCTTCTCTATACATTACAAAACCGTGATGCCGCCTGCGGATATTGGTGTGGCTCTGGTTGCTCCCAAAGGGCCAGGACATATCGTCCGACGGATGTTTGAGGAAGGGAAAGGTGTTCCGAGCCTTATTGCCATTCATCAGGACCCCGCAAAGACAGCGCGCAAAATCGCTCTTGCCTGGGCAAAAGGCATTGGTGGCACTCGAGCAGGGGTATTTCAGACCACATTCAAAGAAGAAACCGAGACCGACCTTTTTGGTGAGCAGACTGTTCTCTGTGGAGGCTTAACCGCTCTCATCCAAGCCGGTTTTGAAACACTTGTCGAAGCTGGTTATTCTCCGGAGATGGCCTACTTTGAGTGCCTCCACGAACTCAAGTTGATCGTAGATTTGATCAACGAATCAGGTATTGCCGGCATGCGTTTCTCTATTTCGGAGACAGCCAAGTGGGGTGACGTGACTGTCGGCCCAAAAATTATAGACGAAGGCGTCAAGCGCAGAATGAAAGCGGCCTTAAAGGATATTCAAAACGGTAAGTTTGCCAAAGGTTGGATTGCCGAATATGAGAGCGGTTATAAGACCTACAAAGCCCTTCTTAAGTCTGCCGAAAAGCACCCCATAGAAAAAGTTGGAGCCAGGCTTCGCGCACTTATGCCATGGATCAAGCCAAAAAATATTAAAGGTGCTCAAGCAGCCTACTAAAACAGATTGGAAGCGAGACTCCTCTCTCGTCTCGTTCAGCCTTGCGGATGACGCGCCACGGCCCCCCAGCCCAGTTTGGTCTGCCACGTCCGTTGGGTGACCGACCCGGCGCAGCAGCCCGAGATACACGCTGAACCCACCCTCCCCCCTCCGCCCCTATCCTTGCCTCAACCGGCAGGATAGGGGTGGATGTTTTCCAAACAATCCTCTTTTCCAACAACCACTTGCCTTAACAAGTGTTCGCATCGAAGAATATTCAAGTTAAGGATAAAGAACTTCAACTTGCTGACTATGACCAAACTGACGCGTCGTGAAATTATCGAGGAGATTAACAATCAAACCGGCCTTGGGGTGCGCGAAGGTGACCAAGTGCTCGATATCGTCATTCAAAAAATCTTCTCCAGCCTGGCAAGCGGCTGCGGGGTTGAGATACGCGGACTGGGGTCTTTTACTCATATCCTTTGCAAACCTCGCGTCGGGCGTAATCCTCTTGACCCCAAAAAAGACATTCCTATCCCGCACAGATATAAGATTAAATTTAACCCTGGGCGCGATTTGAAGGCAAAACTGCTCAAGCTGAGCAAACAGATTCCTCGCGAGGACGGTAATGCAAAAACCTCGGACAAAGGAAAGAATAAGGTTTCCGCTAGTAGCAGGACGAAGAAGACGATAAACAAGGCCAGCCAAAAAAGAGTGCGGGTCGCCTAAAGCATGCCAAGGCCTAAATACCCACCTGCAGCAGGGCGGCTTACCCCAGGAGACGATCCGCCAAGCTAAAAAACAGAACTCCGAGCCAAACAGCAAAAAGCTTTACCGGCAAAAATTTTAGCGGAGTGCTCAGGTAATTTTCGTTTAGTGTCCACAAGTAAAAAGCTTTCGCGCTCGTCCATATTCATGTTGACACAGCCAAAATTTCACCCACGGGCAAGCATCAAGCTAAATGAAAGATTGGACCGTGTGGGAATTGTTCGAGTTGAACGTTTGAGTTGACGTGTTGCGACGCCTTCAGTGTTTATGTTGGCAAGCAGCGTTGCAACTTAACGGCCGAAGGCACCTCTCGTCACACGGTTGCGCGAGGCTCATGCAGGCAAACCCAATGTGCTTGCAAAAAATCTCGACACTGCCAATATGCCTAAAGCAGATTGCACTATGGCTTCGACTTCTTCCGCACACAGAACCCTCTCAAAACGGTTTATACGTTCCCTGCGTCTTTTTGCGTTGATCGCCTCTCTTTTTCTGAGCGCATGTGCCACTATCAAACCTCAGCCACAAAATTCCTTTAGCTTCGATCCGGAAGTTAAGCGTCAGCCGATTAATCCGGCAAAAGTGGAACTCAAGCTCAGCACCCGAGCACAGCGGCTTTATGTTGTCGAGGGAAACGATGTTTTGTTGGCCACGCCAGTGTCAGTTGGCAAACCCAGCAGCCCCACTCCTCATGGCCGTTACACGATCTACTCGAAACAGGCCACCCGCCGCCGGGCGAGTTCTCCTGGCGCAGGATATCCCATGCCTTATTGGATGGAGTTTAAACCGGCTTACGGACTGCACTGGGGGTTTATCAAACCGTACCCAAGCACTATGGGTTGCGTGCGGATGCCGCTCAAATCGGCCAAGAAAACTTTTGAACTTATCCGTAATGGAACTCCTATTCACATAGCCGCCTCGCAGCCCTGGGATAACACGATTGGAGCAAGCTTACCTGTATTGGATGACAGTAGGTTACCCAATCCGCCGATAAGTTATCTTCTCAGCAACCAAGTTTTTGCCGATGCGAAACAGGGTAAAATGTGGAATTTCTGAGTATTTCTTTCGGAACTTGTTCGCTCCCTCGGTGATTCTGTTTTTCGAATGATGAAGGTCGTTGTTCTGGATGCACACACACTCAGCCCTCTGGCTCCGGGTGAAATGTCTCCAGACCACCCTTCGTGGCATCGTCTGGGTGCGCTGGGTGACTTGCAGCTGTATGAGCGGACGCCCCCCATTGACGTGCTAGAGCGCATAGGTGAGGCGGAGATTGTGCTAACTAACAAGGTGCTTTTGTCGCGTGACATTCTTCTGAAGGCACCATTTTTGCGGTATGTGGGAGTGATGGCGACGGGGGTCAACAACGTGGATCTTTCCGCTGCTAGAGAACGTGGAATCGTTGTGACAAACGTGCCGAGGTATTCCGCCCCGTCAGTTGTGCAGACGGTTTTTGCGTTGCTCTTCGAGCTGGTTGGGCGATCCGGCGAAACAGCCCAGGCCGTTCGGCAGGGGGCTTGGGTGCGTTGCCCGGACTTCAGTTTCACATTGGGGCCATGGCGTGAGTTACACGGCAAAACATTTGGAGTGATCGGCTTTGGGGAGATTGGATCTGCCGTGGCACGGGTTGCTCTCGCGTTGGGGATGCGGGTTCTGGCCTTTTCTCGCTCTAGGAGAGTTGAATTTGCCGAAGTGGAATGGGAGGCATTTGAGAAAGTTTTGGAGAGAGCGGATGTTGTCAGCTTGCATTGTCCATTAACGTCGGGCACGACTGGCATGATCAATGCCCTTACTTTGGCCCGGATGAAGCCGGGGGCTTATCTCATCAATACTGGGCGAGGACCGCTTGTGGTTGAAACGGATGTCGCTGCGGCTTTGCATGCGGGGAGATTGGGGGGCTTTGCAGCCGATGTGCTTTGCAAAGAACCCCCAGATGCCACAAACCCGCTCATTGGCGCACCGCGCAGCGTGATCACTCCCCATCTTGCTTGGTCGAGTATCGAAGCCCGCCAACGGCTCATGGATACCCTGGTGACAAATATCGAAGCGTTTCTTTCTGGAAAACCGATAAACGTCGTGACCCCCTGATGGCGCGGGAGTTGGAAAAGAAAGCTTGCCGTGTGCTAGTGGTAGGCAACTACGCTCCGGACCGCCAGGAAAGCATGCTCCGATTCGGGCGTGAGTTGACCGCCGAATTGGAAAATGCGGGCGTTGAAGTCAATCGAATCGCTCCGCCAGCGCTACTTAACCGTCCTCCGGTTGGCCTTTCTGCGGGCGAGGCAAGAAAGTTGTTGGGTTACGTGGACAAATTCATTCTCTTTCCGCGAAGGCTTTCGGCAGCCATTGTGCAATTCCTTGAGGTCGGCCCAGGGCTAGTGCATATCTTAGATCACTCCAACGCTGTCTATGGAGCGCTTTGCAGACGGTTACCCTGGCTGGTGACGTGTCATGATCTCATAGCGGTGAGGTCGGCACGAGGAGAGTTTGGACCGCAACAGCTCCCGCGATTCACCGGGGCCATTTTGCAGGCCCGAATTGCGCGGTCGCTTGCTCGGGCACCCTATATTGCCTGCGATTCAGATGCGACAAGAAATGATTTTTTACGTTTGATCGGTTGTCCGCAGCATGGTTTACCGAGAAGAATTTATCTTGGGATAAATCCCGTTTTCACCATGGAAGGCGACTGCTATCATTTGCCGGCGAATACCGTGTTGCACGTGGGTAGTGGTGCGTGGTACAAAAGGCGCGATCGGGTGTTGCGCATTTTCGCGAGGATCAGGCAAGGTCAGCCTGTGGTAAAGCTGGTTTTAGTAGGCGAGCCTCTTGACAGGGACAAGCGTCAACTAGCACGCAGATTAGGGATTGAAGATGCGATTTTTTCATTGAGCCGTGTGACTGATGAGGAGATGGCGGCACTTTATCGCGCAAGTGGGGTGCTTCTTTTCCCTTCCGAGGTGGAAGGGTTCGGATGGCCCCCTCTTGAGGCCATGGCTTGCGGATGCCCGGTTGTCTGCTCGAAGGGCGGATCTCTGAGAGAGGTGGTGAAAGGACCCCTCTCAGTCGTGCTCGATAGTGCAGATGTCGAAGATGATGCGTTTGCGAGTGCAGCCATGAAATTTCTTCGGATGGATGAGGAAGAGCGGAAGCGCCTGGCGATTCAGCAGGCAAAGAAGTCCACCATGTTTTCCTGGAAACGGTGTGCGACAGAGTATCTTGATTTTTATTATGAAATTCTTCAGGCTGCTTTGAGATGATCCTACTTTGCACACCGGACCATGTGCCCGAAACAGGCGGAACTTTTAGTGCCGTCCGCGACCAAATTCATCTCATGCGACGGCTAGGGCTGCATACGATGCTCTGGGCGCGACGATTCGACGGAATAGAAGGGGTAGAATCGGCTTTCATCACATCGCGCACGATTCCATGGAATCGCGTGGAGGCGGCGCATTTGGCCGCCATCTGGCATCCATTCCATTTTCGCGCCTGGCTGGCTGTTGTTCGCCGCGGAATCCCTTACGCCGTGAGCCCTCATGGAATGTTCGAGCCATACATCCTCACGCGACGCCCTGCTCTCAAACGTCTGGCCCGTTTGGTTTATCAAGACCGTATTTTAGCGGGTGCAAAAGTTATCCATGCAACCAGCCCGATGGAAAAGAGCAATCTCAAGAACCATTTTCCCAAAGCCAACATCCGGGTTATTCCCAACTTAGTAGATCTTCCTCTTGTTGAACCGGAAGCGGTGAAGGAGAGGGGTAATACAAAAATGCGGATGCTCTTTGCTTCGCGTTTGCACCCGAAAAAAAGAGCCCTCGACCTAATCCGCTGGTGGGAACAAAATCACCTCCTCCACAAGGACTGGATACTCGTCGTGGCAGCGCCTCCGCCAGTGGATAGGTACGGTCGAGAAGCACTATTCCGCCTAAGTGAACTGGAGAAGGAAGGTGTGGCACTGAGCGCCGGGTTTCTTGAGCGCAGGGGCTTGGCTATCGAAATGGTAAAAGCGGAACTGTTTGTCCTGCCGACGTTGTCGGAAAATTTCGGCAACGTGATCGGGGAGGCGCTTGCCTCCGGTACTCCGGTGGTGACCACAAAGGGAGCTCCGTGGGGTGTGATTGAAAAGGAGGAGTGCGGTTGGTGGACCGATCTCCATTTCGATGAATTCGTGAGAGCCCTCCGCGAGGCACTCGCCACGCCGCCGCTGCGGCTTCGAGAGATGGGTTTGAGAGGGAAACGATGGGTGGAGGAATATCTCTCGCCCGGTGCGATAATGGAGCTTTGGCGTGACTTCTGGGCAGAGTTTCAAATCACTCCCAAATGATCGAAGAAACCATTAGACACGAGAGAAGCGCCTACGGTGCAAGCCCATGGGATATTCGTGAACGCATGGCTTTATTGCTCTGGCAGGTCCTATGGCCTACACTTTGTGGGTGGACTCCGAAACCGTTTAACGGCTGGCGTGTTTTTTTACTGCGTCGGTTTGGAATGAAGATCGGGCAAAAATGCTTTGTACACTCGCGTGCCCGCATTCAGAAGCCATGGAATGTGGAGATGGCGGACGGTGCCTGTGTGGGTGACCGGGCAAATCTCTACAGCCTGGGCCGCATATATCTCGGAGCAGAATGTATCGTTGCCCAAGAAGCGTATCTGTGCACGGGCACCCATTCAAGGGAACAGCCAGGCTGGCCGCTGGTGACCGCCCCGATCCGGGTGGGACGACGCGCCTTTGTTGGCGCACGTGCATTTGTGTTGCCAGGAGTGCATATTGGCGAAGAAACAACGGTGGGAGCATGTGCAGTGGTCACCCGTGACGTGCCGCCCCGGTGCGTGGTTGTAGGCAATCCAGCTCGACTGAAAGAGACGAAGACCGTCTCGAGTAATAATGAGGCAAATGCGTGAAAGTGCCCGTTTCCATCCTGGTCCCCACTCGTAACGAGGCAAACAATCTGCCGCGGGCTCTCGCCTCAGTCCACTGGGCGGATGAGATCATTGTGGTGGATTCGCACAGCACCGACGGCACTGTAGAAATCGCTCGCTCATGCGGGGCAGAGGTTGTTCAGTTTGATTTTAATGGCAAATGGCCCAAAAAGAAGAATTGGGCACTGGAAAATATTCCGATACGCAACGAATGGGTGTTCATTCTTGACGCGGACGAGGTGCTTCCACCAGAGGCGAAAGAGGAATTTCGCGAGGTGATCGCCGCTGATGGGCGCGGCTGTGTTGGTTACTGGATTAACCGTCGCTTCTATTTTATGGGCCGCTGGCTCAGGCATGCCTATTATCCAAATTGGAACCTCAGACTTTTCAAATACCGGCTCGGACGCTATGAAAAAATAACCGACCAAGCGACGGAAAGTGGCGATAACGAGGTGCACGAACATGTGGTTGTGAATGGCCCCACAGGGAGGCTTGAAGTTGAAATGGACCATTTTGCATTCCCCACGGTGGAAATTTTTGTTGAAAAACATAACCGTTATTCGAATTGGGAAGCACGCGTCGCGCTCGGAACGATAGAGGGGGGGCATTTGCAGCACGGCATGGTGACCAAAAGGCGCCGACTTAAATCGCTTGCCTCTCGGATGCCATTCCGGCCGCTGCTGCGATTTCTTTACGTTTACATTTGGCAGCGTGGCTTTCTCGACGGTGTGGAGGGTTGGTACTTCGCACGGCTGCACGGGTTTTATGAGTTTTTAAGCGTGGCGAAGACTGCAGAGCTGAAACGCGCCCGCGCCCGATACACAACAACCCCTCCAGAGTGATGCGAAAAACTGGGCCCCAAAAGCAGACCGAGCGCATTCTTGGATTTGATTTTTTCATTGGCTATCTTTCTGAAGCGATTGAAAGATCTTTTGAGGGGGGCCTTGTGGCAGTGCCCTCCGCGCCGGTGCTTTGCGCCGCGGCGGACGATCCGGCCACCCGAGAAGCACTCGAGTGTGCTGACATACTTCTCCCTGATAGCGGCCTAATGGTGGCGCTCTGGCGCATTCTTTCGCCGAAAACAGAGCTACGCCGGCTCTCTGGTTTGCGTTATATGAATGCGCTGGTCCGTCATCCGCGATTCCGCGCACAGGGTGGCGCGCTTTGGGTAATGCCCTCGGAAAAAAGTCGGGATGTCAATCTTCGCTGGCTCAACGCCATAGGGTTGAGAACAGAAATGGAAGAATGCTACCTTGCTCCCACGTATCCAAAGTCAGGCCCTCTGCGCGACCCTGATCTAGAGATTTTTTTGCAAGATAGTATCAAGAAGGGCAATGGCAAACGTCACATCATAATAGCGCTAGGCGGTGGCGTTCAAGAACGCCTTGGGCTCGGAGCGCGGAGGAGGTTTGGGAAGCGTTTTTGCATTCATTGCATTGGCGGGGCGATCGGATTTCTGACTGGTGATCAGCCAGGCGTGCCGCTCTGGGCAGATGCCTTCTATCTGGGTTGGCTGGTGAGATGTCTTGCAGATCCCAGGCGATTTATGCCCCGCTACCTCAAGGCGGCTCGCCTGGTCAGACTGCTGGTGCGCCACAGAGAGCGCCCACTTAACCTGCCTTAAACTACAAAAAAGCCTCATCGAAGGTCTCCCGAGCGTTGTCACACCAGATATCTAACCTCAAACCAGCCAGGAGGGACAAAAAGAGCGCACGGTCAAAGCTGAGACTCAAAACCTCTGGCCAACAAAATTTCAGCGGCGGAAATACCGGGATTTGACACCTAAGCCGTTCCGGTTTCTTTGGTCTTATGAAATTGCCTGCATTTTTTAAGTTACAATTTCCGCTTTTGCATTCTTCGATTTTTCATTCGGCGAATGGTTTAGCTGTGTTGGTAGCGACATTTTTTCTTTGGATATTGCCCAAAACGGTGATTTTCTCCCAAGAAATGTCGCGGCCCGATACCGCTCGCGTCGTGGTTCTCGGCTATCATCGTTTCGAGGATCCACCGCGTGACCCCCTTGCGATTTCAAGCAGTGAATTTGACGCGCAGCTCTCTGAAATAAAAGCTCGCGGTTTGAGAGTTTTGTCATTGGAAGAATTTCTTGCTTGGCGGCAAGGCAACCTGCGTCTCGCTGGAGATGCAGTATTGATCACTATAGATGACGGCTATGTTTCCTGTTACAACGTCGCGTGGCCAATTCTAAGAAAGCACGGAATGCCATTTGTCATGTTTGTTTATACCAACTACGTGGAAAAAGGAGGTAAAACAATGACTTGGGCGCAGCTTCGGGAAATGCAGCAGGCCGGCGTGGCAATCCAGAGCCACTCTGTTTCCCACTCAGCGCTCGATGTTCGCAAAGGTCGTTCGGACGAGGAATACCGAAATTGGCTTCACCACGAATTAGCAGATTCCATGCGCATAATTTCGGAAAAAGCTGGTGCGCCAGTCTATGCCATTGCTTTCCCGTACGGACGATTTAGTAGGACTGTTCAAGAAGTGGCGTCCGCTGTAGGGTATAAACTTCAGTTTACCGTTGTTGGACAAAAGCTGACCTCTGCCAGCAAAGATGAAGAACTTGGACGCTATGTTGTTCTGTCCGGAAAGCCTGAGATCTTTAAAACCGCAATTAACTTTGGTGGCTCGATGACCCTGCCTGGCGTGGTTTTGGAAACACAACCGGCAGCTGGAGCCTACATCGGCGACCCCAGCCCATTGATCTCTGCCAAACTGGACGGCTTTGGAAAAATTGATCCCGGCAGCGCGGAGCTATGGCTGAGCGGATTTGGCAAGTTGCCTGCCGTTTACGATCCAACAACGAACACTATCTCATTTAAGATCCGCGATCGTCTTCGTGCGGCGCAGCACACTGCCCGGGTGGCTGTGAAGAGTGGCGGGAAACGACTGCAAAGCGACTGGGACTTCGTGATTGACCGGAAACTCCTTTTTGACGCCCTTGTCCCGGAGAATGAAGGCACCTCGAAAACTCGTTCGTAACGTTGCCACGTAAGCCTCTCTCACCGGACTTCACCCTGACCTTGTGCCCTTGCAAATATGTTCGACGCTCTCGCTTCCCGACTTCAGACGACACTAAAATCGCTGCGTGGCTATGGCAAACTATCCGAAAGCAACATCTCCGAGGCAGTCAGAGAAATCCGCCTTGCTCTACTTGAAGCAGACACAAACCTTGAGGTTGTAAAAGATCTTATTGCCAAGGTCAAAGAGCGCGCTTTGGGCGAGGAGGTTCTGCGAAGCGTCACACCTGGTCAGCAGTTTATAAAAATTTTTCACGACGAACTCACGACGATTCTCGGTGGCTTAGCACCTACACAGCTTGATTTGTCAAAACCTGCCACGATTATGATTGTCGGTCTTAACGGGGCGGGGAAAACCACGACAGCAGCAAAACTTGCCCTTCACCTCAAAAAGGCAGGAAGACATCCTGCTCTTCTGGCATTTGATCTCCACCGGCCAGCCGCCGCGCATCAACTCTCCTCTCTTGGGCACCAGATCGGCGTTCCGGTTTTTTGTCCCGCACCTGGAGAGACGTCTCTGATCCGAGTCGCTCGCAACGCCAAAGAATGGCATCAGGAAACAAGGCCGGGGATTGAAATTTACGACACCGCCGGACGCCAGGAAGTCAACTCCGAACTGATGGATCAACTCGTTGAATTGCGCGACTTTATTCGACCAAAAGAAATTCTTCTCGTTCTCGACGCAGCCACCGGCCAGCAGGCTGTTCGAGTTGCCGAAAGCTTTCACAACGCCCTTGG
Organism: uncultured Chthoniobacterales bacterium; assembly: GCA_937924445.1. GTDB lineage: Bacteria > Verrucomicrobiota > Verrucomicrobiia > Chthoniobacterales > CALDSX01 > CALDSX01. Next base: position 10,274 of record CALDSX010000003.1, on the reverse strand, counting down.
GATTACCGGTGTCATTCTTACAAAACTCGACGGCGACGCACGTGGAGGCGCAGCTCTTTCACTTCGCGCAGTTACCGGGTGTCCCATCAAATTCGTGGGAACGGGTGAATTGCCGGAGGCTTTTGAGTCTTTTCACGCCAACCGCATGGCAGGCCGTCTTCTCGGAATGGGAGACGTTATCTCATTGGTCGAGAAAGCCACCGCCCAAATTGAAATAGAAGATGCCAGTCGGCTTGAAGAACGACTACGAAAAGCGGAGTTCGATTTTAACGATTTCCTTTCGCAAATCCGACTTCTGCGGAGATTAGGGCCTCTTGAAAATATCATTGGAATGCTACCAGGTATGAGCCATATTAGGGCTTCGTCAATGGATGAACGTTTTGTTCGTCGCCAGGAAGCGATTGTTCTTTCGATGACTCCGGAGGAGCGCTGCAATCCCGGTTTGCTCAACGCCAAGCGACGCCAACGCATCGCAAAGGGAAGCGGAACCTCCGTCACCCAGGTGAACGATCTTATTCAGCGATTGAACCAAATGAGAAAAATGCTCAAGAACACCGGTAAACTACGCAAGATCCTCTCGGCATCAGGGGCCGCGGCTCCTGACCTGCAAAGGCTTTTGCGCACAAAACACTGAACTTGTTTCCGCAAATTAATTCGGACTCTAGCAATTTAAACCTACTCGAAAAACTTCAAACAAAGCCACAACCAATAAGTCAACCAACATGGCCGTCACTATCAGACTCCGCCGCGAAGGCACCTCAAAACGACCTCACTACAAAATCGTTGTTGCCGACCAACGCTTCCCACGCGATGGACGCTTCATCGAAATCCTCGGGACATATGACCCTAAAGTCGAAGGTCACAATTACCAACTTGACCTCGCTCGCGCTGAATACTGGGTCTCCTGCGGTGCCCAACCCAGCCAGACCGTCGGCTCAATCATTCGCAAGGCAAAAAAAGCTGCTGAAGCCGCACAAAATGCCGTCGCTGCATGAAAGAGTTCCTGGAATTCGTCCTCAAGCGCCTTGTGGATTACCCGGATGAACTGGTAATCACACAAGGCGAAGATGGCGAATTCATTTTTTTTAAAATAAGCACCCATCCTAACGATATCGGACGCGTTGTTGGCAAGAGCGGCAGCACCATATCGGCCATCCGTTCTTTACTTGAAGCTGTGGTAGCCAACTCGGGCCGCAAAGTTGCCGTGGAAATCCTCGAGCCAAAAGCACCCTGACTTTCTTACGTAACCCTGTCCGCACCCTTCCCGCGGTCCTACACAATCACCCCTCTGCAGCATCCACCAAATTGCCATGCAACGTAAAAACAGAAGGAAGACAGGCTCCAATCTCGAAGGAGATTTTCCTTGTGATGCTTTGACACCTCTTGTCATTGATCATTTGTTTGGCGAAATCTCCCCCGAAATGGTTGAGACCTTTGAAGAAATGCTCTCTACGATTCCATCACTCGCAACATTTACGGCTGAACTGAATGACACGCTCGCATCTGCTCTTGCGTGCTCTCTCCCTCTGAGACGCCCCCCTGCCCACCTGCGGGGTAAAATCATCAACATTATCTCTTCCATACCCGCAATTGTTACCACCGATCGTCAGGGAAAGATCATCGGCTTCAACACAGCATTTACAGCGTTGTGCGGTTACACCATGGCCGAGGTTCGAGGGCTACGGCCTGGAGATTTTCTTCAAGGTCCGCTTACCGATCCCGAGGACGCTAAAGAGCTCGGACGTGCCGTCCGAGAGGGTATTGCCGTCACGCGTGAGATTATCAACTACCACAAGCGAGGCACTCCCTACCGAGTGCTTGTTAAGATCAACCCAGTCCAAGACGCTTGGGGAACAATCGTGGGCTTCACTGCTGTTGAAAATAAGCTTGGTGAGATCAGTCTGGCTGCCTGACAACGTCAGGCTTTCGCCTGCAACAATTATTCCTCTACTGGCTCCCGGCATTACACCTGTCTACCTGCCAAGTGATGCAGAGGCTCGGTGAGGATGTCACGTTTTTTTTCTCCGGCGAAGGCTGGCGAAGAGAGGGGTGCGCGTTTGGGTGTAAACTCTTCTATTTTGACTTGGGCAATTTACTCAAATTGCCGAGCCTGATTTTCATACTTTCCAATCCTTCCCACACCAGGACTTTGACGTTACGTCACAAAGAGGGAATTATGCAAGACATCCTTTTTTATGACGCAACCACTCTTGTTTAGAAAAGAGTAGATTCTTGCGTCCTGATCTGCCCTATAACATTCTCCAGTCACATGGCTTTTGAACTGTCCAGACATCCGATTGATATTGAGGCGCTCAACGCAAAGTTCGAGAGCGCCTGTTTGAATGACATCCTTGCGTGGTGCTGGAAAGAATTTGGAATCCGTGCGGGTATTGGCACGAGCTTTCAGGGAGCGGGGATTGTGATCATGCATCATGCCGCCGAAGCAGGGTTTGGATTCCAGATATTTACCCTCGACACTGGGCTGCTGTTTGCGGAAACTCTGGAATTGAAACGTCTTATCGAAGGGCGGTTAGGTATTCGAATTGAAACGGTCAAACCAACGCTGACCGTTGAAGAGCAAGCGGCAGAATACGGAGCCGCACTCTGGCAGCGGAATCCTGATCTCTGCTGCTCACTGCGCAAGGTTCTCCCGCTTCAAAATAAACTTCGCGATCTCGATGTTTGGATCACTGGTCTGAGAAGACAGCAGAGCGAGACACGCGCAAAAACCCAAATCCTCGAACTTTACAAATTCGACGTTCTTCGCGACCAAGTCATCTTAAAGCTTAACCCGCTAGCAAACTGGACACGGGAACAGGTCTGGAACCACATACGCACCCACAATCTACCCTACAATCCCCTTCACGATTTAGGATATCGAAGCATCGGCTGTGTTCCGTGCACTCGCAAAACAGCTGAAGGCGAAAACGAACGCGCAGGTCGCTGGACGGGCTTTGATAAGTCCGAATGTGGTATCCACACCTTTTTGGGGGAAAACATTTGAACCGATACCGAGAAACAACCTAACATTAGTTTCTAAGTAACTGCTCAGGTAGCCGCCCGCCTTGAGGCGGCCAGCTGAGCAGTTACGTTTTGAGAATAAAAAGTCTTCTTCTCCAGGGTTTTAAGATTTTCTGTCGCTTTCAGGGATCAGACAGAATAGGTGCTGCTGGCAGTCTTACCGCCACGCCCAGTCCAATTGGTGTGAAAAAATTCTCCACGCGACCGATCCACACGTTCGTATGTGTGGGCGCCGAAGTAGTCGCGCTGGGCTTGCAAAAGGTTGGCAGGCAGTATGGCAGAACGATATTGGTCGTAGTATGCAAGGGCCGTGCTGAAAGCCGGTGCGGGGATTCCGTTCAACGCAGCAGTGGCAACAACGTTGCGCCAACCAGCCTGTGCCGCCTCGATCTCTAAACGGAAGTAGTCGTCCAAAAGCAGATTTTCCAGGGCGGGATTTTTACTAAAGGCTTCTTTTATTTTTTCAAGAAAGACGCTGCGGATAATGCAGCCACCGCGCCACAACAAAGCGATGCCGCCGTAGTTGAGATTCCAGCCATATTCTTTGGCAGCAGCCCTCATAAGCATATAACCCTGGGTGTAACTGATGATTTTTGAGGCGTAAAGCGCCTGACGAATGGCTTCGATGAAATCAGTTTTTTTTGCAGGAACCGACGCAAGATCCTCGAGAGCCGGCTTAGGTCCTCCAAGTAGAGCAGAGGCACGCACCCTCTCTTCTTTGAGCGCGGAGACGCACCGTGCATAAACCGCTTCGGCCATGAGGGTGATCGGTACACCGAGTTCCTGCGAGTTGATAACCGTCCACTTACCCGTGCCTTTTTGACCAGCAGTATCGAGTATTTTGTCCACAAGCGGAGTGCCGTCTTCATCATTTTTTGCCAGGATATCGCGTGTGATTTCTATCAGATAACTGTCGAGCGGACCTTTGTTCCATTCTGCAAAGACTTCGTGCATTTCTCCCGCGGACAGTCCGAGGCCTAGTTTCAAGATGTGATAAGCCTCGCAAATAAGCTGCATATCGCCGTACTCAATCCCGTTATGAACCATCTTGACGTAGTGGCCTGCGCCCATCTCGCCAACCCAGTCACAACAAGGAGTGCCATCCTCGACTTTGGCGGCAATGGCTTGGAATATCTCCTTCACATGTGGCCATGCAGCCGGGGAACCACCGGGCATGATGCTGGGACCATGGCGTGCTCCCTCTTCCCCTCCAGACACCCCTGCGCCGATGAAGAGGAAACCTTTGGACTCTACGTATTGCTGGCGACGATTAGTGTCCTGGAAAAGAGAGTTGCCGCCGTCTATGATGATATCTCCCGGCTCAAGAAAAGGGATGATTTGGTCGATAAATTCATCCACTGGTTTTCCTGCCTTTACCATACACATGACACGGCGCGGTCGCTTGAGCAGGGCCACCATTTCAGGAATGGTTTTGGCACCGATGACTTTGGTTCCTCTGGCCTCGTTTGCCAAGAAGTCGTCCACTTTGGAGGCGGTTCGGTTATGGGCAGCAACGGTAACCCCATGATCGTTCATGTTGAGAATGAGATTTTGCCCCATGACAGCGAGTCCTGAGACGGCGATATCGGCTATGGCTTCCATGGCTAGATGATATGTTGTGATGTTGCTTAGATGGTTTGGGAGAGAAATCCGCCGTCCACGCGGAGGTCAATGCCGGTCACGAAACTGGCAGCGGGGCTGGCGAGGAAAACGGCGGCACCGACCAGTTCATGTGGTTGGCCGAAACGGTGCATGGGAGTGTGGTCTAGAATGGCGGCCGCGCGCGGAGTTGGAGAGCCGTCTTCATTAAAGAGAAGGCGGTAATTTTGTTCAGCCGGAAAAAAGCCAGGGGTGATAGAGTTAACACGAACCCCGTGGGGTGCCCATTCGCGGGCAAGAAACTGGGTAAAATTCAAAACTGCGGCTTTGGCGGCGGAATAGGCGACGACGCGCGAGAGGGGGAGGTGGGCGGAGACGCTGGCGATATTGATGATGCTGCCTTTCAGAAGTGCGAGCATACTTGAGCCGAACACTTGGCAGGGGAGGAGAGCTCCACTGACGAGGTTGAGGTCGAACGTTGCCATCCAGCTGGGAACCGAGATCGCTTCCACAGATTGTTCGGGAGTTACGGTAGCTTTGGGATCGTTTCCGCCTGCGGCATTTACGAGGATTGAAGGAGATCCAAGAGTCTGCTCGATCATTAATTTTGCATTGAGGAGACTTTCTTTGGATGAAGCGTCCGCCCAGAAGAACGCCGCTTGGCCATCTTTCTCTTTAATCCTGTTAACACAGGCATGGCCGCGTTCTGAACTGCGCCTGACGATGGCAAGGCGCGCTCCGGCGGAGGCGAGTCCTTCCGCAATGGCCCCTCCGATGACTGCGGTTCCGCCAATAACAACCGCCACATTGTCGGAAAGGGCAAAAAGATTCATTTTGTTTGAGAGAAAAGACTTGGTTGTTCGTCAAAACGCGCAAGAAGCTTCTCCCGGGTGCGTCGTTTCTCCATAATAAACTTATCAAGTTCAGGGTCGAACGGGATGGGATATTTACCGTCAAAACAGGCGAGGCAGAAGTGGGTTTTTGGCAAGCCAGTCGCGCACACCATGGCGTCTATGTCAAGATAGCCGAGACTGTCCACGTCGAGATATTTACATATTTCATCGTGGGAAAGTTGGTTGGCGAGAAGCTTTTCTGGATCGGGAAAATCAATCCCATAATGACAGGCATAACGATGAGGCGGACAACTGACGCGCATGTGGACTTCTGTGGCTCCGGCTTCGCGGAGGTTCACCACGCGTGCACGTGCAGTGGTGCCGCGCACGATGGAATCGTCAACCACTACCACTCTTTTGCCTCGCACCATTTCGCTGATGAGATTCAGTTTAACCCTGACATCAAAATCACGGATAAGCTGTGTGGGCTGAAGGAACGTTCGTCCGATGTAATGATTGCGGACAAAGGCGAACTCGCAGGGGATGCCGAGTTCTTCGGCGAGCCCTAGGGCGGCGTAGTTTCCAGAGTCAGGAACTGGCACTACGATATCCGCATTCACTCGGTGCTGCCGGGCCAGTTCACGCCCCATTTCGACGCGGGCCTTGGCAACGACCATGTCGCTGATGACGCTGTCGGGCCTGGAAAAGTAAACAAATTCAAACATGCAGAACGCCGCTCTTTCAGGGCGAAAAGGCCATTCGGAGCGAATTCCATCTTCGGAGATGATGATTACTTCGCCAGGATCTATTTCGCGAATGAATTTGGCATGAATAAGATCGAGTGCGCAGGTTTCGGAGGCGAGCACGTAGGCTCCATCGAGACTGCCAAGCACAAGAGGGCGGAAACCAAACGGGTCGCGCAGGCCGACGATTTCGTTCTCGCTCATGATGATAAGGGAAAAGGCTCCCTGGATTTGGCGCACGGCAGAGAGAAGCGGAGTGTCGCTCTTGGTGGGTCGAGCAAGGAGATGAAGAATAATTTCGCTGTCGGTGCTGGTCTGGAAGATCGAGCCTGCGGCTTCGAGTTCCTCGCGGAGGAGGGCGGCGTTAACGAGATTTCCGTTGTGGCCGATGGCGATTTGACCTCGGGCGCAATCTATTAGAAGAGGCTGAGCGTTTTTGATATGGCTTGAGCCGGTGGTGGAGTAACGAACATGCCCGATGGCGCGCGTGTTTCGTAGTCTCTCGAGGTCTGACTCGCCGAAGACTTGCGAAACAAGCCCCATGCCTTTATGCACTTTGAAGGGGGATTCGGAGCCATTTGCAGAGACGATCCCCGCGCTTTCCTGACCGCGATGCTGAAGAGCATAAAGCCCATAGTAAGTGATGGCCGCCGCGTCGGGATGACCAAAGATGGCAAAGACGCCACATTCATGACTCGGGTACAGGCGAAGGTCGGATGCTTGGTCTAAAGAGTGTCTGTTCACTGACCGACTTTTGGTTCGCTCTTGTTGCTTTGCCCGGCTGGGTCGTTCCGATGTGGATTGCCCGTCCGGCGACGACGGATCGTCATTGATTTCATGCGCCGGTCACCTGGCGGGCTGGAAGCTTCAAGTTCGGGGTCATCCTTAAAAGCATTATGAATGATCCTCCGGTCGTAGCTGTTCATCGGCTCAAGCGTGATAGGCCGACCGGTGAGGCGAACCCGTTCCGCCCGAGCCATCACACGTGAGAGAAGGCCATCTTGTCGCATCGTGCGATAGTGTTCGATATCTACCGTTACGCGTGGGGCATTGGGGTCGGTGGAATTCAATATACGGTTCAGCAGAGTTTGGAGATTGTGCAGCGTTTCCCCGTGCGGACCAATGAGTCGCCCTGGTTCGTTCATATAGATCTGCAGAGTGAGATGCCCGGCCTCGTCGTAAGACTCCTGAATGTCTGCCCCAAAACCCAGAAAACCGAGCATGGTATCGAGTATATCTTTGGGCGGCATAGGTTCTCGCTCCGGCATGGCAAATCAAATTTCTAGTTTGTTCGATTTCATATTTTTCATCGAGTAACGCCTTAGGTCAACCCTGGTTCAGGAGCGTCCTCCCGGTCGTCCGGGTAAAGTGCCGGAGGGACCTTTTTTTCTTCGGGCATGCTTCTCCGAAGAAAGGGTGGCTGCTGGCTGAACTTTTTTCAATTCCGGCATTGGTTGGTCCCGGGTGAGGTAGAGTTGAACGATTGAGAAGAGATTTTGGGCGGTCCAATAGAGGGCCAGCGCGGAAGCGTAGTTGTAACAGAAAAGAATAAAAATCAGCGGCATAAACATAAAAACCCGCTGTTGCATTTTGTCACCGGTTTTTGGAGTAATGGCCATTTGCCAAAACATAGTGACTGCCATGATGATGGGGAGGATGTTGATGGGGATCGAGCCGATCCGGAAAACGGTGTCCGGCTGAGAGAGATCCTGCACCCAAAGAAAACCAGAGTTACGAAGTTCGACGGCTGTGCCTAGCATTCCAAAGAAGCCGAAAAAAATCGGAATTTGAATGAACATAGGGAGGCAGCCCGAGAAGGGATTGACGCCATATTCTTTATACAGCTTCATTATCTCCTCATTCATCTTTTGTGGGTTTGTCTTGTATTTTTCTCTCAACTCGGTCATCTTTGGCGAGAGCAACGACATCCGCTTCATCTGCAGAGTTGCAGCATTTTGCAGAGGATAGAGAAGGAGCTTGATAATGACGGTGAGCAAGAGGATGGCAGTGGCATAGTTGCCTGTGAGCGACTTGAGGCCGTTCATTGAATGCAGAAGTATCTCGCTGATAATTTTGAACATGCCGTAGTTCATGATGTCGGCTTCATTTTGTTTGAGTTTCTGAAGCCGTGAGAGTTCGCGTGGGCCAGTGTAAATCTGAAAGGAGCGTGTTATTTTTTCTCCGGCTGGAATTTCCAGATCAGGGAGGCGCAGAGCACCCTCGATGCCGTAAACCAGACGTCCATTCAAAGGTTCGTCATTAAGCTCAAGCAGCCTCAATCGTCTTGCCCAGACTCCTGACGCCTTTGCATCGCGCGGAGTCAGCAAAGAAGCGAAGAATTGGTTGCGCACTCCAACCCAGTCAATTTGCTCCTCGGTGTTTTTGTAGATCTGTTGCGCCGATCTGGTTTCGATACCGAGGAGAGGGATCCGCTGTGAATCGAACCAATTTACTGCCACGTGACGAACGCCTCCGTTGCGGTAGTAGTCCAGACCTGTGTAAATAGGCTGATCATTTTTGTGGATTGGGGAAAGCTCGCCAACAGACAAAAATTTGGGTGGGATCTTGGCGGTTTCTTTGGAGCGATTAATCCAGGTGATTTCGAGCTCTGTTACGTAGGGATCTTTTGTTGGCTCAACGGGAGGCAGCCTGAACACTTTGCGAATGATCGTCGCGCCTTCAGTCCCCTCTAGCACCACAGAAGAAGAGTCTTGAGCGGGTTTCAACGTGAACACTTTCTGGATGGCGTCATTCTCGTCAAAAAGCGCACCTATTGGCCAAGATCCAAGAGGATTTATAAGGATATGCTTCTCCTCGGAATTCTTATCCGCAAGATGCTTGAGAAGACGCACGGATGCAATGCCGCCTCGGCTTGTGAAGAGATACTCCAGCGATCCTTCTGGACTTCTTATGCTTAAGGTCTGCTCGGTGGGAGACGTCTTCTTTTCTTGGTCGACGGGTGGGCCTTGGGAATCCGAGTCTAAATTGGCATACGATTGAGCGGCCGACTCTTTTGATGCTTCGATGGCTTCCCGGTTTGCCCCGCTTCGAGCTGCGGCTTCTTGGGCGGCAGCAAGCTGTTTCCGATATTCGGCCAGACGTTCTGCCTGACGTTTTGAGTAGGTGTAGTTCCACCAGAAAAGTCCAGCGATGGAGAGAATGATAGCAATCCAGGAAGTGCGATCCATTAGAAAATTCGTTCAATTGTGCTTATGGCTTACCAGATCGAGGAACTCGGCCGACTAGAGGAAAATCCTTTTGCCCCGGCGATAAAAAAAGCCCAGGAAGTGAGGAAGCTCGCTCCGGTTCGATCCAGACACCGTTTCGACGCGGGGGCACGGGGTCATGACCAAATCCTCCCCAGGGATTGCAACGCAAAATCCTCCATGCGGCGAGTAAAGAGCCGCCGATGCTTCCATGCAACTTTAGGGCTTCGATCGCGTAGTTGGAACAGGAAGGCATGAACCTGCAACTTCCGGCGCTCCCTGTAAGAGCTCTGAGAAAAGGTACACCAATGATCTGATATAAACGAATAAGGGCGACGAGGATGTTTCGCATGTAAAACAAAGGATAGAGGGAAGCCTGGCTCCACGCAACATCGTGTTTTATTTGCTGCCTTTGCTCTTCCACACAAAAAGGCACTTTTCTAGGCGATCATCGGATGTGCTGATTATCCGTGTTTTTGCCAAGGCGAGAGAAGAGTCCGCGAAGGCCTCAGCCGAAGGCTTTGCGGAGAACTTTCAACGGACGATAACGGAACCGGTTGCCACCAAGTTTGATTCGATGTGGATGCGCCACTCCGTAAATTTTTGCGGAGCCATAAGATCGGTAAAAGAACGTATCGCTGATTGCGAAAGGACACTGTTCAAAAATTGCATACCACTGCGGCGCCAATGATGGTCGCGGCGTGAAATAAAATGGAGACTCAAAAGTGTTCTTACCCCGAAAACGGCGATAGAACAAAGTCGTTTTGCACGGAGGGGTTTGATGCATGGTGATGTGTGAAAAAAACAAGCACTCCCGCGACCGTACAAAACGATACACGAACCTTCGCACCGATTTTTGGCGGAGGCGAGAT
>CALDSX010000002.1 GCA_937924445.1 uncultured Chthoniobacterales bacterium | reverse complement strand
AACAAAGGCGGTATGGATCTGGTCAATGGAGAGTGGACACTCAACCCGGAATTCAAGCCCACCAACTGGCAGGCATCCAGCTTCCGCGATAAAAAGTGGGACGCGATCATGCTCCAGCCATTCGGCTGGCTGCTTCAATATGGCCCGGTCAACGACGCATGGGATAAAAAGGTGATTTTCGACGAACCAACGGACATTGGCAACGTCGCCTCGGCCCGCGACATCATCAAAATCTATCTCGACACCAATAACAAGGACGGCGCGGTGTTCATCTTTCAATCATGGCCCACGAGCGCGCTCCAGCGTATCGCCGGCATCACCCGCGGAAAGGAACTGAACCACAATCAGATCGAGCCACTCCGTCGCTCCTACGATTTCGCCCGCGATTGGTTCCAGACCTATGATCCATCGGTCATGCCGTGGGAAGGCGCCGGCTCACACACGCGCGATTGCGAGTTTCAATTGATGGATGCCCTGATCGCAGCCTATCCCGAGTTGTGGAAAGCAGGCCGGTTGCGATTGATGCCAGTGCCCGACGTCTGGAGTCTGCTTGACCGCCGCATCCGCGCCGGCAAGGTCAAGGGGCTGGTCAACATCGGCGAATTTCACACCGACGGCGGACACACACGCGCCGGGTTGCCGGCGTATCTGTGCGCGGCGACGTTCTACGCCGTGACGTTCCAGTCGCGCCCGCACGACTTGGACTACACCATTTTCAACGAAGCCGACTACGGCAAGGACCAATTCAACGATTGGGGCGAACTGTTGCGCATAACGCCCGAGTTGGCGCAGGCTGTCAACGACGCGATTTGGGATGTCATTCAAGCTCACCCCTATACCGGTTTCGGCGGTTCGCGAGAAAAACTGACCGCGCTCGAAGCGGCAGAAAAAGCCGCCGAACCTGTGCGCGTGTTGTGCGTGGCCGGCACGCCCGACCGGTTGCCGTCAAAATTCCAATCCGCCGCGCTGGCCTGGCAGGGCGACGTGGACCGACAGGCTGGCAAACAAGCCAGATGGCAAACGTATTTCACCGATTGGTATTCGCTCACCCGCTACGTTACCGAGATGCGCGAAAAGAACGCACACCGCGAGCTGTTCCACCAACTCACCGACAAGAACTGGAAGATTTGCCGGCTCGATAAGCTCATCCTTGCTCCCGTGGGCTGCGGCGACAGCGAAGCCGATGCGGCCGCGTGGTTGGCAAAACAGTTTCTCGATACGCACCCAACTGGCGAGGTGATTCTGTTCTACACGTGGCCGGAATTAGAAGCCGCCACCGCGTTGCGCAAAGAACTCAAGCTCGAAACGTGGCAACCCTTGACCGCCGAGCAACTCGCGCCGTTATGGTCGGCATTCGATTATCGGGCGGTGTTCAACGAGACAGAACTGGCCGACGGCAACGCAGCCGCCGCCGCGGCCATGACGGCCAAAATCCAGGAGCGATTGGGCCCGGCGCAAGCCAAACAAGTACGCGTGGTTCATGCCGGTGCATTGTTGGCGCAACTGGATGTTAAGCTGCAGGCTGGCGTGTTGCCCGGTCTGACCAGCGTCAGCGCGTTCTACAAGGATGGCGAAATGTTGCGGACCGGTCTGCCGCGTTACGCCTTGGCGGCACTGCTGCACACTGCGGTCCACGGCTCGCAACCCAAAACTTTGGATGCGAGTCTGTTTGACCAACCCAAAACATATCCGCCCGACGACATGGATCCCAACGTCCCAAAAGGTCCGGATAAAATAGTTATCCTTGACGACGAATTTGATAACGGCCCACATCTGCCGATCACGGCCGCCGGCAAGAAGCTGGTGGACGATGAGGTCTGGGAACTTTTGAAAAATCATCCCCCCACACAAGTGAAATAACCAAAGCACATCATAAAAAATCATTCATTCGAAGCTGTCGTCCAACTGGCTGTCATAATGCCATTGGCAGTTTTCCTTCTTTGCGGACGATTCAACCTGCTGCCAACATCATGTAGCTTGAGGACACGATTACGATCCATGGGGGCACAGAGCGCCAGCGTGTCAATCCGCCGGGGGTGGCATCTCGGATGCGTTGCGAATCACGTATCGCGTCGCGCCGGGTGAAGCTGTGATCGTAACCGGCGCCGAGAAGGTCACCGGATGGATCGAGGATCAGAACAATACATGGAACCTCGTTTTGCCGATGACACATCGCCAGCAGTTCAAATTGAACCTGTTCTAATGGTTGAACTCGCCGACGGCTCTGGGCCTCGGTCGGTTCTTAAAAATCTTCGCAACAAGACATTTCGCAAATGGGGGTCTGAATAGCCTGCATGCCTTGAAAAGTGGAGCGACAGGATGGGGCCTCTGGCTTGAGTTGCATGCGAGCCGAAGAGACAGCGCAAAAGCAAAATAGGGGCCAATCCGGGTTATCAGGTGAATATGGAAAAAACGGCATCCCGCGACGATGATTTTGAAATTCGCTACAAAAAGACATAAACTAAGCGCTTCGAAAGTTCGTTGAAGACATCAGGTGCGTGGCCTTTTGAGTGCTTTTAGAGACTATTTTTATGGGAACAAACGGTTCATCTGAATGATTTTGAGGAGTTATTTTCCTTTGTGAAAAATGCGCTCTGACAGTTTACACGTCGGAACAAATCCCGTTCTGCCCCCGAATTTTTCAAAGAAGTTGGTAACCGCTCGGGTAGCCGCCCCTCTGTGCTGGCGTTCAGCCGAGAGAATATGGGCGGTTGCCTGAGTCAGAACCGTGGAACGAAGATCGCGAGTCGTTAACCGTAACCGCTTGCAGGAAGGGAACGCCCAGGAACAGGCGTTGCAACGCATCGAGCGCGTAGAGACCGTTCTTGCGTGCAGTGGAGACATAGCTGCGAATGCCGCATGACTTCACGATATTCAAGCAATTACGGAGGGGGCCGCAGATTTTTTGGCCAATATCCATTCTTGGCAACTCGCAGCTCGAATGTTCTGTTCCGAAGAGATGGCGAAGTTGTGCATGAAAGCCGCACGGATGACGCAGAGGCATATTTCGATCTTAATAAGATACTTCGCGATCTCCAGTTTCCGTTCAGGGAGTTCGTGAAACTGGCAACATTCAATGTGCTCGGGCCAGTGGTCGGGCTAGTGCCCGGCTGCTGGCTCGTGGGTCGCTGGCTCTTCGGACGCAGACACTTTTAATACTGTCTAACCATGAATTTGCGACGAATTAAAAATTTCACTTTTACCGCTTGCGATTCAGGTGGCTTTAGCGGAAGATTTTTTGATAACCTCATCTCCGAAGGCGTCTGTCACATCGGTTGTCCCACTCCGGCTCAGGAACTTTTGTTCTCGCCAGATGGAGAGTTTATATCGGTAAACCGATGTGTTCGACATTACTTTTTCAAATGGAAAACATCATTGCCTCTCAAGACGTTCGCGTCGAGCGAAAGCATTTCACGATCGTGTATTGCGAGAACGAGCGCGGAAAATTCCTTAGAATAACCGAGGAATCACATGGAAGACGGAATCACGTGATTGTGCCTAGCACTGGCCTAGAGGATTTTGCAACAGCTTTGGAGACGGTGATGGACGTTGTAGAACAAGACTTGTGACCCTTTCGCTGAATAGTAAGAGTTATTGGAATAAACGACAGCTGGAATCCGAGTTGTAATTTATTGACAGGTCAAAGTCGCTGGCTAAACTCGTAATTCCGCAAACGGGGGTGGACGTAGAGATGTATTTCGATTGTCTCGGACGAGGCTCCCGCGATCGGTTCGTGGCCGCCATATTCCGGCTGTTTTTCGTTTTTAAATCGGAAGGTGAGCTGCCTGCCTCAATCACATCAAACCATGCCTACAAAAACAGTAAAAAACAGTAAACCTGCCGCCAAAGCGGCTTCCAAGACCAATTCAAAGTCTGTCGCAAAACCTACATCCGGACGCAGATTCAAGACAGTTTACACGTTCGGCGCAGGAAAAGCTGATGGTGACGGTTCTATGAAAGCTTTGCTAGGAGGGAAAGGAGCTAACCTAGCTGAAATGACCCGCATTGGCCTGCCAGTTCCCCCAGGGTTTACAATCACCACAGAGGTCTGCACTTATTTCTACGCCAACAAACGGACTTATCCGCCGGAAATGATGCCTCAGGTCGAGGCCGGCATTCGCAACATGGAAAAGATCATGGGCTGTAAATTTGGCGATGCCTCGGGCTTCCCGCTGCTTGTTGCCGTTCGTTCAGGGGCTCGCGATTCAATGCCCGGCATGATGGACACCATTCTCAATCTGGGACTTAATGATGAGACAGTTAAAGCGCTTGCTTCTGCTACTGGAAACGAACGCTTTGCCTGGGATTGCTACAGGCGGTTCGTGCAAATGTACGGAGATGTTGTCTTGGGAGTGCAAAAACGTGAGGGTGAAGATCATGAACCCTTCGAGACCGTCATCCACGGGTTCAAGCATGAAAAATATGGAAAGGATATCTCAGACAGTGAATTGACAGCCGATGATCAGAAGGAACTCGTCAAACGGTTCAAGGCTTTGGTCAAGGAACGCACTGGGAAGACATTTCCTGTCAACCCTTGGGATCAGCTCAAAGGCGCCATCGGAGCGGTATTTGGTTCGTGGATGAACGACCGCGCGATTGTGTATCGCCGTAAATATAACATCCCCTCGGAATGGGGAACCGCAGTTAACGTCCAGGCCATGGTTTTTGGCAACACAGGAGAGAACTCCGGTTCGGGAGTCGCATTCACACGCAATCCAGCCAATGGTGTGAAGGAATTTTACGGAGAATTTCTTATCAATGCTCAGGGCGAGGACGTCGTGGCAGGTGTTCGCACTCCGGAGCCGGTTTCGTTGCTCAAAAAACATTTACCCAAAGCCGCGGCGGAACTTGAGAAAGTCCGTATTATCCTCGAAAAGCACTTCAAGGATGTTCAGGATTTCGAATTTACCATCCAGGATGGTAAATTGTTCATGCTTCAGACTCGGAACGGTAAACGCACCGCAATGGCTGCATTGAAGTTCTCGATGGACATGGTAAAGGAAAAACTGATTGACTGGAAGACTGCCATTCATCGCAATCCAGCAGATCAACTCGATCAGCTTCTCGCCCCGGTGTTTAACTCTGCGGAAATGAAAAAGGCCAAGGTTCTCGCTACTGGTCTGCCGGCCGGTCCCGGAGCTGCTTCTGGAAAAATTTACCTCAACGCTGATCGCGCCGCCGCAGCAGCCGAGAAGGGTGATAAAGTTCTTCTCGTCCGGAATGAAACTTCGCCCGAAGACCTTCGCGGGATGATTGCGGCTGAGGGAATCCTAACAGCCAAGGGCGGCGTCTCCTCGCACGCCGCGCTGGTTGCGCGTCAGATGGGCAAGGTTTGTATCTGCGGTGCCTCCGCACTTGCGATCGATTACGAGGCCAAAACGGTTTCAGTGGGAGGGCACACTTTCAAGGAAGGTGATTTCCTCTCGATTGATGGCACAACCGGCACGGTTTACGAAGGGAAGATTGAAACTGCACCGTCGGAAATTATCACCGGGCTTCTTCATGGCGACGCGGCCTCGCGTGCCACTGAGAAGTTCAAGAACTTCAAACAACTGATGGATTGGTGCTCGAAGGTCACTCGGCTTGAAGTGCGCACCAATGCCGACAACCCTGAGCAGACGGCCAATGCTGTTGCCTTTGGCGCCACTGGCATCGGTCTCTGCCGCACAGAGCACATGTTCTTCGAGGGGGATCGCATTGATGCCATGCGTGAAATGATCCTCGCTGACAATGTCGTCGAGCGCAAAGCCGCCCTGGCGAAACTCCTGCCGTACCAGCGGGAAGATTTCACCGGTATTTTCAAGGCGCTTAAGGGGTATCCGGCCACCATCCGGTTGCTTGATCCACCTCTTCACGAGTTCCTGCCGCACGATGAAGCGTCCCAGAATGCTTTGGCATCTAAAATCGGCGTCTCAGCAGAGAAAATCGCCCAGCGTGTAAAAGAGCTGCACGAATTTAATCCCATGCTCGGCCATCGAGGGTGTCGCCTCGGGATATCCTACCCGGAAATTACAGAAATGCAGGCTCGCGCGATCTTTGAAGCCGCTGCTGAGGTTGTTAAAGCCAAGATCAAGGTAAAACCTGAAATCATGGTTCCACTGGTCGGCTATAAGAAGGAATTGGACCTCCAGGTGGAGATCATTCACCGCGTTGCCAAAGAGGTCATGGCTGAGAAAAAAGTCAAGATAGACTATCTCGTCGGCACAATGATCGAAGTACCACGCGGAGCAATAACGGCCGATGAAATTGCGCAGACTGCCCAATTTTTCAGCTTTGGAACAAATGATCTCACACAGACCACTCTCGGCATGAGCCGTGATGATATGGGATCATTTCTCTCTTCTTACACCGAGAGCGAGATCTTCACCAAAAATCCGTTTGCCACGCTTGATCAGAGTGGCGTTGGCAAACTGATGGAAATTGCCATTTCAAAAGGTCGCGCCTCTAACCCCAACATCAAACTGGGCATTTGTGGCGAGCACGGTGGCGATCCCGAATCGGTTAAATTCTGTCACCGCGTTGGATTGAACTACGTGAGTTGCTCGCCTTTCCGTGTGCCGATTGCCAGGTTGGCTGCCGCACAGGCGGCATTGATCGAGGAAGCTTCCGCGACCAAAAAAACCGCTCCGAAGCGTAAGTAAGCCTTGACCGTTGTTCCTTACTGAGGTTTAAACACCACCCACCCCGCGTTCGGGCCATCCGAGCGCGGGGTGCCGTTTAAGGTTGGCCTCACGGAGATAGCCACAAAAAGCGGTTTGTCAGACTTCAATGCTTTGGGGCTCGAACAGTTGCGGCATCAGCTTTTTCATGGTGCTCTCTGACCATTCGATTGGCGATTTCCAAAACCATTTCCTCAAGCAAAAGCCGAAGATGGCTGCCAGCACGGTAATCGCTGGGGGCGATGTGACGAACCCTCTCCGCATGAGTTGAGAGTTGATAACATTTGCGAAAGCTAGCTCGGCTTTCATCCAGAGAATTGTATACCGCGATTACCTGGCCACCGGCTTTTCGCATGACAGTAAAACAGGGCACGTCGGTTGGGCCATCGCCGACATAAATCATATTTTGAAATGGAACCGAGCGAAGTTCGGCCGGCATGTGATCGTTAACATCCTCTGTAAGTTTGAGCAGACCTTTGTTGATACGGAATAGATACTGAGTTTTTTGCGTCTGACTGATGACCCTCGATGGGAAACATATGCGCCCTTCTTCATCCTCCGCAAATTCACAGCCGAAGGTTGCACGAAGGTAAGGAGCGAGGACACTGCCATCAATAACCGCTTTGAGACCGCTCGAAATGATGTAATGTTCAACACGCACTCCAAGTGCCTTTTGTTCCTCTGTAAGAAGATGCTCACCGCCACGACCGAATTCATCAAACATAGCCGGTAATCCGGGATAGAGGCGCATACGAGCTCCGAGCGCTTTAAGTTGTTTGTTTGATGGTCGGTCAAGTGCGAGAACATCTAGCAGAGCTTTCATGTAGGCAAGTTCATTGTCAAAACCGCCCCGTTGCACAAGATCTGAGCAACGAGCCCAAAATTTCTTTGCGTCAATTCCGAATTCCGGAAAGATCACATCATCCTGCATGTAAAGCGGGCTCAGCGTCTGGTCGTAGTCGTAGACGATGGCAATTGTGTTTTGAAGGAGGCTACTCATATCGAGCTGATGAACCGGGCAGGCTTTTCACAACCGGCTTGCAGCGCAGATACAACATCTGGATAGACGAAGCTGAATTCCGAAATCTTTTCGCTTGCGACCCGGTGGCTCGAAAGAACAAGTTCCGCCATCTCACCAAGAATCAGCCGGAGTAAAAATCCCGGAACAGGGAATAGCGCCGGACGATGAACGGCTTTTGCGAAAGCCTTGGTAAACTCTCGGTTTGTGACAGGCTTAGGAGCGACAGCGTTGACAGGGCCTTCGATTCCTGGAGACTGTATAATAAACAGGATGAGCCGGGCGAGGTCGGTCACATGAATCCAAGACATCCATTGGTGCCCGTTTCCAAGGTATCCACCCATAAAGCATTTGAAAGGGGTGCGCATTAATGGAATTGCACCGCCATCCGGTCCGATGACAAACCCGATACGCAGCGTGATCGTGCGTAGATTGGGAATTTCAGCTGCTCCTTGCACAGCCTCGTTTTCCCAAATTGCCGCAGTTCGCGCAAGAAAACCGAAGCCTGGCGGCGCTGATTCGGTGATTACTTGAGCATTCGGGCCCTGGTCACCGTAGAAACCGATGCCCGAAGCGTTGACTAGCACCGTTGGTCCCTGCCCGCCGACACATGTGTTGGCAAGCGTTCGGAGAATTTTGCGTGTGGGTAGGACGCGGCTATCGAGAATCTGCTTCTTGGCTTTGGCGCTCCATCGCCTTAAAATGGGAGAACCGGCGAGATTTACCACTGCATCCAGATCGCCAATGACCGGAGCGCGCTCCATGTTAAACACTCTGGTCTCGGCTGCACCCTCCAAAAAAACTCCAGATCTCCTTGTGAACGCAACCGCGTGGTGGCCGTTGGCGCGAAGCAATTCGAGCAAATGCTTGCCGATGAAGCCGGAGGCACCGATCACTCCGATTTTAAGATTTTCGTTCATTATGGGCCTTCTACATCAGGGAACGGGATCAATCAAACATTCGATGCAACTCGCGCAGACTAAATTTATCTCCTGGGCAGTCTGTACTGCGGTGGGGTGGATTGACTTCCTTATGGCCTTTAACGACGAGCCTGCCGCGGGAGCGGCCACCTGCGCGTTCGCGGAGGTATTCTACCAGTTCGCGCAGCGCGTCCAGCTGCTGTTGAGGGGGGGGGTATTTATTGAAGTCTCCAACCAGACAAACCCCAATGCCAATGTTGTTCATATGGTCACTTGCCACATGCCCGCCATTGATCTGGCGCCGCCAACGGTCGCCGATCTCAATCTGGCCCATGCGTGAGGCACTCCCATTACCGATGACGAAATGATAAGCCATGCCATTGCGCATTTTTTTTACACGTCTGTGGTAGTAATCAAAAATTCGTGCGTTTCCGTTCCGAGAACCGCTGTTGTGAACAATTACATAGCGCCAACGGCCGCGCCGGAGTTTGATCGCGTCGAGTTCTCTCCGAAGCGCGGGGGTGAGGTATCGCCAGCGCTTGGCACCGGGGTCTTTGCGGCCCCAGGAGAACGGCCAAAAACCCGATTTTTTCTGCGACGTCGTCGGCAGTTCTTCTCCCTCATCAGACTCTTCAGGTTCCGAAAGGCTCTCCTTGAGCACAATAACGGTTGGAGGTTTTGACAACGGCCGCGAGTCTGCCGGTGCAACCGCAGGTCGTTCCACCTTAATCGAGTGTTGCGGTGGGGGAGACGGAGGCGCTGGATTAGCCTTTTTGGAAATCTCGGAGGGGAGTGGTCTTTTTGATGTGGAAGTCTCCGGTGAAGGTGTTGAACGATGACTCGGGCTCGGTGATGAGGCAGCACCTGAAGAGAGAAAAAGTTGTTTTAACTCCTCTTGCGAAAGCTTTTCTCCATGTGACGGTCGGAGTAATTCACCGGGTGCTCTACCCCCAGCAACGAAGGCGAGCGTAAAAAATAAGCCCATTGAAATGACAAAACTTTGCCATCTGGGACGTTGGAAAATTCTTCCCATCCGTGCGATGGTAGCAAAGGAAAAACGAGCCGCAAGCATCACTGACGCCACACAAGGGTTGCCGAACGGAGATGAACTGTGCGAATAGCACAATTCAGTTTATTGAAACAATACCATGGATAGAAAAAAATAAAATTCTTATGAAAAGCAGCTTAATAAGTATTTTTAGTATAGTTTGGTTCCTATTTTCCCGGCAAGAAAAGAGTGCTGCGAAGGGGGGTGTGAACAAATCGGTGCCTCTCGGGTCTCTTGGCGGAGACTCGAAAAAGATTATTGCATCTGCCGTGGAACAGCCTTTTCATGTCGCTTCCTGTTGTGGAACAAACGGCGAATAAATCTTTTGGTTCGAATGAGAAGAGAGTCGCGCATGCAAGGAGATTGGGAGTATTTCACAAGTTATTCACAAGCAGCAACAGCCAGCTTCTCTCTGTCGCAGGGAGGGTCGCGCGAATGAAAAAAATACTTATCTTTACGGCGGGATTTGGGGAAGGTCACAACACGGCGGCGAGAAATATTCGTGATGCCCTTGAGCACATTGCACCGGACGAGGTGCGGGTAGAGATTGTAGACCTGTTTGACGAGTGCTACGGTAAGCTTAACGATCTGGTTCGTAGGGCTTATATTACAACGATTAATCGGGCACCGAAGGTTTGGGGCACCCTTTACGATCTGTTGGACCAGACCAGTGCCTTGGAGAGCAACATCCCCCTCTTCACGCGTATGAAACGCTCCCTGGGCGACCTGCTTGGGAAAATTGAGCCGGATGCCGTTGTCTGCACGTATCCGATCTACAACTACCTGATAGATAATATCCACCCGGAAAGTGAGAAATGTCCTTTCACTCGGATTACTGTGGTTACAGATTCTGTGACAATAAATTCGGTGTGGTATCGGGGAAAAAGCGATTATTTTCTGGTGCCGAACGAACCGACTGCAGAGGCCCTGCGGCGTGGCGGTGTGCCATATTCAAAACTTCGAACGTTTGGTTTTCCTGTCACGCACCGGTTCGCCGATGCAAAACTTCGCGCGCTGAGGCGGATGCCGGAACGAGGCGAGGCGTTCAAACTCCTTTACATAATCAATTCCGGGAAAAAGGAGGCTCCCCGCGTGATTAAACGTCTCCTCAAAAGAAAATGGGTCGAATTGACGATCACCGTCGGAAGGGACGCTGCTCTGAAGGAAAAACTCGAGAAAATTGTTTCTGATCTCGGCGGCAGCGTGAAACTCTTGGGATGGTCGAACAAAATTCCCGAGTTACTCTGCGAGCATCATGCGCTGATCAGCAAGGCCGGCGGGGCAACGGTGCAGGAAGCCATTGCAGCCTGTTGTCCGATGATCATAAGCCAGGTAGTGCCGGGCCAGGAAGAAGGGAATGCCCGCCTACTGCTAGAGCGAGATGCCGCTGTGCGGGCCACCGACGCAGAGTCTATTGCCCATGCGGTGGATCAGCTTTTCGACAACCATGCCGGGCGTTGGCACCAGCTTCACGAAAATATCTCCAGCCTCAGTCGTCCGTCAGCTTCGCTCGATATTGCTCGGTTTATTCTCGAGCAATCCATTCCGGGCAACAGCCCCACGCGCAAACTTGCAGGGTTTCTTCCAGAAAAAAAAAGCAGTTCAGGAGCCGACTCAGGCGGGCGGAGCATTCTCCTCTGTGACCTACACACGCACACTCTATTTTCCGACGGCAAATTCACGGTTGCGGAGTTGGTTGACTTTTATGGACAACGCGGTTTTGACGTGATTTGCATTACAGATCATTTTTGCGACCCGCAAAAGTTCATTGGCAAGCTCGTTAACCTTACCGGTCTTGTTCTGCTGCCTGAGCAGGTGGAGGAATACTTTGAAACGATCGAACGCGAGCGCAAACGGGCATGGAAGAAATATAGCATGATTGTGATGACCGGTTTGGAGTTCAACAAGGATGGTCTTCGCAAAAAAAGCTCTGCCCATCTTCTCGGTATTGACCTCAAAGAGCCGATCAGTCCTTCGCTATCTATCGTTGAGACTATTGCTGCCATTCACTCCCAAGGAGCTCTGGCCGTCGCGGCCCATCCGCATGAGTTCAAAACGGCCTGGGGCAAAGATACCCTCCATTTTTGGGAGAACATCAAGACCTACGCGCCGCTCATTGACGCGTGGGAAGTGGCTAACCGCGACGACATCTTCAACCCCGTGGGGTTGAAGCGTCTGCCGATTATTGCTAATAGCGATTTCCACAAACCGCGCCATATTTACTCTTGGAAAACCGTCCTGTTCTGCGAGAAAGATGCGGAAGCTGTGAAACATTGCATTCGCGTGAACAGGGATCTTGCAATCACACTTTTCCGGGATTACCGGGCGGGTTTCGGCTTTGGGGATACCGAAGAGCCAGCGAGTGCAGCTTTTGCGCGCGACGAAGAGGTGAACCATCTTCCCGCCATTCCCACCACATCAAGCCAAGAGAGCGGGGTGAGACCACAGATCAGTTGGGCGACGGTTCATTGATCGCAATCAGGCTTAATCCAGGCCTAAGAGGTTTCGGGTTTTGGCAGGGCGAAGCCCACAGTTGTTTACCCTCCCTGAAGTATTCCAGATAACGATCCCGCCGATGCTTGGACACAGGATCAAGGCTCTTTGCTGCGGCATCGGGCAGGTCGGTATAACGGTGGTGGCGATCTTTCACAACAATCACGTGCGTCACTCCAAGAAGTCGCAAATTTTCGATGGAGCCCGCTTCTGGCAAAAATTCTGGAGAAATAATCACACGATCAGGAAAGTGCGCTTGCATAAGCGCCTGGGCGTCAATAGCGAAGCGGGCGGAGTCGGGGAGGTTGTTTGAGATCCAAACCGCTAACTCTGCGCGGTCGTCTCTCTGGAACCGTTGGCGAAGGGCGATGTGATCGAATCCGCATCCTATCAATGCAAGTAGCGCAACAATTAACGAAAGAGAGACTCCAAACCACCCCTTATACCTTGCCATGTCGGCCAGACCACAACCGGCCGCTGTCTGAACAGCCAAAAGAACCGGGTGTAAATATCGTTCTGAGTATTTCGGCAAGAAGGAGATCGCCACAAGATAGACAAAAGTCAAAATTATTAAAAAAAGAGAGGCTTTGCCTCGTCTTGTCAAAAGACCGACCGACCAAAAAACCAATGGAAGTGCGATCCAAGAGACTTTTTGCAAAAGATTCTCAACATAAAGAGTGTGCGGAGCTTGAATGCCAACTCCGTAGTGTCCATGGAACAAGTGAACCAATTCAAGCTTAAGTTCATCTTGCAAAGGAGACCCTCTCCAAAGCCAGGGGAGATGCAACGCTGCAGTAAATCCGAGGGCAACAGCCAGCGCCAGTGCGACGGCTCCCAGGCGGTGGCGCTTGCTGCTTGTATACACAAGAATAACCACAGCGGGCAACAGTCCCCAAGTATAATACTTGGAAGAGATCGCGAGCCCAAGCGCCAGCCCGCTGAGCATTGGGAACCAAGAGACGCCGCGAACACTGTGCCGAGGCCGCAGAGCTACACACAACCCAAGCAACGATAAAGTAAACAAATGAAGCGCGTCCTCCTTGAAATAGTTGGAAATTTCGAAGGTCTCTGGAGAAATTAAGAAAAAAACAGCAGCAGCCAGCCCGGCCAGAGAGCCACGAGTGGCGGTAACGGCGGCCGCGAGAAGCGCCGCCGTCCCCGCGGAATACAAGCCGGAGAGCGTGCGCCCGGTCTCGGCGATTTTCTGCGGTTCATCCCTCACCCCCCGGAGGCGAATGATGGCATCCGCGATGTCGAGCATGAGAACAGGATGGCAGAGATTCCTCGTTTCAGTTTGAATTTGGAGAACTTTTGAGGGCTCGTCGTTGTGATACTCAAGGGGAAAAGTCGCCGACGGGAGGAAAATGCATAGCCCAACAAGCAATGCGACGCCCGCCGTGGAGACGACTTTTTCCCCATGAATAGCTCCCACCGGAGAATTCATGAGCCGCCCCCTTTACGGGTTTCCAGGAGGCGCTTATAGGTTAATGACGGGCGATCCCCAGTGTGATCCTCTTCAAGTCGATCGGTGCCCTGAGAAAAATTAATTGAATAAAGACCGAATCTTGGTGTGTAGGAGCCCCATTCATAATTGTCGAACAATGACCAATGTAAGTAGCCGAGAAGGGGTATCCCATCATCAACCATCCTGTTCACTTCTTCGACAAAAAGTTCGAGAAAACGGCTGCGGGAAATTTTATCACGTCGTTCCACCACATGATTATGCCACGAGCGATAAAGAGCCATACCGTTTTCAGCTATGAGGACGGGGAGACCAAACTCTCGTGAGTAGTAGTCGCAGAAGAACCGCAAACCGGAGGGTAACACCCGCCAGTCCCACCACTTGCTTGTCACGGAGTTGATCATCCACGCGCGGAGAGAATGGTCGCGGGATTCGATATCAGCCAGTCGGGGCAGACGGAGACTGTGGGCTAGAAACGGGTCGTAATAGTCAATGGCAATGTAATCAAGCACCCGTTCGCGAGGCGACTCTTCCATCGCGTCCAAAGCGGCAGCAAATCCCTCGGGGTCAAAGCATTTTGCCCCCAGACGGTTACAAATCGCTTTCACGAAAAATCCACAGAGATAGGCAAAATCTTTTTTAATCGGAATTTTTGCATTGTGAAAGGCGGCTCGAAACTCTTTCGCTTTCCGGCAGATATAGGTCTCGAGATCTCTGCGCAAAACGCGAGCATGCCGGAATTCAACCAGATCATAAAGCAATTTCTCTGACCAATAAACGTCGCTGGAGTAAGTGTTGAATGCGATTTTGGGTGTCGGCCAGCTGTTTTCGGCGTAGAGATCATGAAGCGCATTATAAGCGCGAATATGTGCCGCCAGCAAATGAGCATAAGCACAGACGCTAACCCTTACGCCTCCCTCTTTCGCAGAGGGAAATTGCCGACTGAAGTAGGTGTTGAGAACGAGCATGTTCGGCTCGTTAACTGTGATGAACCAGCGGATCGGGCGGCGATCAGCCGCAAGCAAACGTCGGTTCACTCCAGCGACGGCGTGCCGCACAAATGCCTCAAAAAGGGATGGCGTCGCGGGGTCAAGCCAGGCGTCTTGCCCCAACCATGCTGGATGGACGAAATGATGTAATGTGACAACCGGCTCCAGCCCATTCTCCTGGCAGGAAGCAATCATTTCGGCATAAAGTTCGATTGCAACCTCGTCGAATGGCGGGGTATTAGCTGCATGATCCTCCGTGTGGGGCTGAACACGGCTCCATTCAATGCCCAGACGGAAAGCGTTGAGTCCAAGTTCTTTGGCCCGCCTGAAATCCGCGCGGTGATGTTTAAGAAAATCTGCCGCCGCGCCGGTGTGGGCGACCTTACCCAGCTTCTCAACAACAGCCCAATTTGTCTGGGGCTGATTTTTGCCGTTGTAACCTCCTTCGGACTGATACGCTGAAGTTGCAACTCCCCAGAGAAATGTGCTGCGATCGTTTGCTGACGACGTTTGACTAGTCGCGCTCACGGCTTCCGGCCTGGGCTATGGCCTCACGTTCACTTTCTCCGAGTTGAAGGGGCGGGAGGTCGTCTTCGATAAGAGTGCGTACAATTTGCCGAGTTGCTCCGGGCTTGCCGAGTGCGAATGCCCTCTGCCGCATTGTCCCAAGACGCTCCGGATCGCGGAGTAGCGCTCCGATCTTAAACGGGATTGTTGTCATCTCATTGCATTTGATCGCAACGCCATCCTCTAGCAGATGATCCGCATTGCGCTCTTCCTGCCCGGGAATAGGCGAAACAATCGCCATCGGCAATCCACAGGCGAGGGCCTCAGATATGGTGAGCCCGCCTGGTTTGCCAATGAAAAGATCGCTCACTTTCATTAGTAAATGCATTTGGTCAGTAAATCCCAATACTTTGAAAGTCATACGGGAGTCGGCCACCATTTGGCGAACCTGCTGCTCCAACTCCGGATTACGGCCACAGATAACGACAATCTGAACGTCCTCGGTTAATTGCATAAGGCGCTCGACGACAAATGCTGCCGGGCTAACCCCAAGCGCTCCGGCAGAGAGAAGCAGGGTGGTTTTTCGCGGTTCAAGGCCAAGCTCCAGCCGCCCTTTCTCGCGCTCGATCTGTTGTTCAAAGACAGGATCGATTGGAATACCTGAGACCGTGATTCTTTCCGTGGGCAAACCGAGCGCCTCAAGATGAGCCTTCGTCTCCTCAATTGCCACAAAATAGCGGTGGAAGGCTCGTGAGAGCCACATCGCATGAAAATCCAGATCAGTCACCACAATTGAAAGATGTGCCGGCAGAAGTGATTTTGCGATCAAATGAGACATTATTCCCGCTGGCATGAAGTGTGTGCAAACAGTGATATGCGGATTAAAAGAACGTATAAACTTAACAAGAGGACCGGTATTCAATCGATCCAGCGCATGACGCATGGTGTCCGTTCGCCATGGTTCGTCGCTGGTTTTGTACCACCAGCCGAGAAATTCCGGCGCAAAACGAACAAGCTGCTCATAAAATTTCGAATAAAAATCGCGGAATAGTTTGTTTGTGTATTCCAGCGCGTCCTTGTGGACGACCTCCATCACTGCGGGGTGCGAGGCAAATACCTTTTCCAAAGCCTGGGCGGCACGTATATGCCCCGTGCCCGCACTTGTGGACATGATCAGGACACGCCGTTTTTCAACAGAAGAATGGTTCATTTGAGATGTTGCTCAGGTGACCCTCCATATGCTGACCAGATAATTGCGACTGGCCAGAATGCTCGAAAGGCGCTCTTGGAAGAATTAATAAATTTCTACGGCCCGCGCCGAGAATCAAGGAGAACGTGTTTTTTGTCGGGTCTCCGTGCCTTTTAAAAAGAGATCTTGGCCTTTTGAAAAAAGTAAAATCCCTGCTTGACCTGCTCGCCGCTCTCCTCAATCCTCTAAATTGCTTTCGACCTTCATTGACGCTTGGCAGAATCAAAACTTCGCCCTCGCCATAAACGGTGGTTTCCCGTCCGCCAGAGGTTCGAGAGGAGAACGACTCATCCAATATGAAAAAATCAAAAATCCTCCGTTCGATTTATTCTCTGTTCACTATCGCTCTGGCGATTTCCCTTAGCGCCATTGCGGCTTTTTCCCAGGAAGAAGACACCGAGGGTCTCTCGGTAACATCTATAAACGTTGAGTTTACCAGTGCCAGCACAATCTCCCGTGAGCGTGTTATCTCAAACATCCGCACTGCGCCAGGTCAGCCCTTCAGTCAGGCGGTCATCGAACAGGACATCCGCAATCTTTACGGAACGGGTGAAATCTCTAACGTGCAGGTTTATGCTGAACCGGCCGATAACGGCGTTGCCGTAACAATGCTGATCACCCCGCGCACCGTGGTTGGTGAGGTGCTCATTCAAGGAGCAACGCAAATTTCAGAAAAACGCCTCCGCAAAGAACTCACTGTCAAGCCTGGTGAAACACTGAAACAGGAACAGCTCGAGGTGGATCGCCAGAAAATCCTTGAGTTGTATAGCGACAAAGGTTACTCCGGCGTTGAAGTAGATTACAACGAAAGTCGCGGTGCGGATGGTCGCACCAATGTGACCTACAACATCATTGAAGGCACAAAAACAAAGATTGGCATCATTTCTTTCGAGGGAAACACGATTTTCTCCTCAAGAGAACTTCAAAAACTTTTAAAGACGAAAAGATCCAATATCCTCTCCCCTTTTACTAAGGACGGAAAAATAGATGATCTCAAACTTCTCTCAGATCGTCGTGCAATTGCCGAAGCTTACCAGGATAAAGGCTATCTGGACGCCGTCGTGACGGAGGTTCGTCAAGAGCCATTCAAAGGGAACTCGATGCGCCTTGTTTTTGTGATATCCGAAGGCATTCAATATATCGTTGGCAACATCTCTGTTGATGGATTTACTCGGATAACCAATGAGAGAGCCGTTGAACTTTTTGGTGTAAAACCGGGAGAGCTCTATCGCCCAAAACGGATTGAGGCAGGATTAAAGTCTCTCCGTGACCAGTATGGAGCGCAGGGCTATGTTGATTTTGATCCAGGCTTCCAGACCATTTCGGCGGGACAAAATGTCGTCGGTATTTCGCTTGATGCCAAGGAAGGTGCTCCCTCCCGTGTGGGTAACGTAAACATCACAGGCAATGTCAAGACACGCGACAAAGTTATTCGCCGGGAGGTTCCACTGGCCCCGGGAGATCTTTTCAACACCACCCTCGTTGACAACGCACGCCGTCGGATCCAAAACACCGCGTTGTTTGAAAAAGTGGATGCCTATCCCGAAGACACTGGTATCCAGGGACAAAAAGACTTAACGATCAATGTAGAAGAAAAACGCACCGGCCAATTGAGCTTTGGTGCCGGCTTCAGTTCCATTGATAGCTTGATCGGCTTTGCGGAAATCAGCCAGGGCAACTTTGATGTGAGTAATTGGCCCAATTTTACAGGTGCTGGTCAAAAACTTCGCCTTCGCGGAGTGTTTGGTCTCGAGCGCCAAGACGCGCAATTCAGCTTTGTAGAGCCATGGTTTCTTAACAGACAACTCGCACTTGGATTAGAAGCCTATTACCGGGAGGCACAGTATCTCAGCGATGTCTATGACCTCGAGACCCTCGGCGGAGCTATTAGCCTCAACACCGCCGTCGGGGAATACTCCTCTTTGAAATTCGAATATCGGATCGAAGATATTCAGATGACCAAACTCGACAAAAACGCGACAGAGCAGTTTGTTCGCTCTGCCCAGGAAGACGGAGTTCAGAGTCAGTTGAAGTTGCTCTATTCCTACGACAGGCGAGACAGCGCCATTCTCACCCGCAGGGGATTCCGTTTCGATGCCAGTGCATTCGTAATGGGCTCCTTCCTTGGTGGTGAACAGGAGAGCTACGGCCTGAGTGCCGAAGCTTGGCAATACTTTCATCTGCCTGGCGATACCATTTTCCTCATCAATGCAGAGGCTGCCACAATAGACAGCACCGGTAGCTCAAGCTTTATACCTGTTTACAATCGCCTCTACCTTGGTGGCGCAAACACCCTTCGCGGTTTCAAATATCGTGATGTAGGGCCAAAGGATGAGAAAGGTGAGCCCGTGGGAGGTCACACCATGGTTCGTTTCACATTAGAGTACACCTTCCCGATCATCTCTCGTGTGAGGGGAGCTGTCTTCTATGATCTCGGTGCGGTGTCGGAAGATGCTTTTGACTTTGGTGGCGATTTAAATTCCAACATTGGTGCTGGCCTACGACTCGACCTCCCAATCGGCCCAATCCGTCTTGATGTCGGTTTTCCGATTCAGACCGATGAATTCAACGACAGCGGAGCCAGGTTTAACTTTAATGTGGGTTGGCAATTCTAAAGTCGAAACCCTTCAAAAAATTTATTCCTGAATTCCTTTCTTTTTCCTATTTCTGACACTATGAGAACATCCCCGTTTTTTACTGCATGTGTGGCATTGGTTTTCGTGTATGCCTGCCCTCAACCCGCGCGCGCCCAATTAAAGGTGGCAACAGTCAACCTCACCAAAGTGTTCGACTCCTACAACAAATCTAAAGATGCATCGCAACGTCTGAGAGAGGCTGAGAAAAAAGCGCAAGATGAGATCAACGCCCGCGCTGAATCCTTGAATGCCGTGCAGGACCTCATCCGCAAACTCGATGTCGAGCGCAAAAACACATCGGTCTCAGACGAGGCTCGCGCGGAGAAAGAGCGTCTTTATTCTGAAAAAGTTGCCGAAGCTCGCAATCTCGAACGTGAAATCGCCGATTTTCGAGACACCCGACGTCGGCAGTTTGAACAACAAGCTATGCGTATGCGCAACGGTATCGTTGAAGAAATCATCAAGGCGGTGAATGATCGGGCGCGTGCAGACGGTTACGACTTTGTCTTTGACATCTCAGGGCGCAACATGAACGCTCTTCCGACCGTTATCTTTTCCAAAGCGAGCTACGACATTTCGGATGAAATTATCGGATACCTGAACAAAGGTGGGGGAAATTGACAGGATGGAAGAGACTGCGGTGCGTTTCCCTCTGAGCCTGGGAGAGATTCTTGATCTTGCCAGCCGAATGGGTGGAGATAAGATGCCGCCTCCCGATCCGCCTGAAGCTGTCTCCGTTCAAATCTCCGGCCTTGCTTCTCTAGAGGATGCTGTTCCTGGCGACCTCTCTTTCTTCAGCAACCCAAAGTATTTGCGTGCGGCACAGAAAACGGCAGCAGCAGCGGTTATTGTGCCATCTGAATTTTCGGAGCGTCTTCACGTTCCTGTAATACGACATGAAAACCCCTCGCTCGCTTTCGCTTACATCTCGGAAGCGTTGACACCTCCGGCGCTCCCTCCTGCGCCAGGAGTGCATCCCTCCGCAGTTGTGGACTCCGGCGCGATGATTGATCCCTCTGTTTCGATTGGGCCTTTTGCGGTTGTCAGTCGCGGAGCAATCATAGGGAAGCGCTCTGTCATCGGCGCAAACACTTATATAGGCGAAAATTCCCGGTTGGGTGAGGATTGTACTCTTTACCCCAGTGTAACGGTGCGTGAGCGTTGTGTCCTGGGTGATCGCGTGATTCTCCATTGCGGTTGTGTGATTGGTGCGGATGGCTTTGGCTACGAATTTAATGACGGACGACATGTTAAAATCCGACAGAGCGGGGGTGTGATTATCGGCAACGACGTTGAGATCGGCGCAAATAGCACTATTGACCGCGCGCGGTTTGGAAACACTCGGATTGGTGATGGGACTAAAATAGATAATCTTGTTCAAATCGCACACAACGTAGTCATCGGGCGCGGATGTATTCTTGTCGCAGGCGCAATGATCGCTGGCAGCACGCGACTTGGCGATTTTGTCACTCTGGGGGGGCAGGTCGGTGTGGCCGGGCACCTTTCAATCGGAAACAGAGTGATGGTTGGAGCTCAAAGCGGTGTTTCTAAAAACGTTCCCGACGGAGTGATCTTGTTTGGAAGTCCCGCTGAACCAATGCGTGAGGCGAAGCGTAAACTCGCTCATATCGGTCTTCTCGGGCGTCTGTATGAACGGGTTAAGGTCCTGGAGACAAAGCTCGGCTTGCGCTGAGCGATCTTCCCTCAGCGGCACAAAGTCCTTTATTCACCGTACCATGCACATTGCTGACATTTTTGAGAGGGATACCACCACCTACTCTTTCGAGTTTTTCCCCCCGAAAACATCTGCCGCATCGGAGGAACTTTTCGAGACCATTACGAAATTAAAGCCTTACAGACCCTCTTTTGTAAGCGTCACTTATGGCGCGGGGGGAACGACCCGCGAACTGACGCATGACCTGGTGCTGCGATTGAAATCGAATGCCGGATTGGATCCTATTCCGCATTTGACTTGTGTTTGTCATTCTGAATATGAAATCAGAACGATTCTTAGTGCCTACGCTGAAGTCGGTGTTAGTAACATTCTTGCACTTGGCGGGGATCCACCCAGAGAACTCGCGGGGTATAATCGGGATAAAGATGCTTTTCGTTACGCGGCCGATCTTGTCCGTTTTATCCGCAAGTTTAATGACTCTGGAGTTCATCCCGATCGTCGTGGATTCGGAATTGGTGTCGCAGGCTTTCCAGAGGGACATCCAGCCACCCCGAATCGCCTGCTCGAGATGGATTATCTTAAAGCCAAAGTGGATGCAGGAGCCGATTACATTGTGACGCAACTATTTTTTGATAACCACGACTTCCTCGATTTTCAAGAGAGGTGTGACCTTGCCGGTATCACTGTTCCAGTGATCGCCGGCATTATGCCAGTAACATCTCTTGCGGGTATGAAGCGCATGGCGGAACTTGCCGCAGGTGCGAGGTTTCCTGCCAAGCTCCTCCGCGCCATCGACCGCTGCGGAGGCGATCCCTCAAAAATTGAACAGGTAGGAATACACTACGCCGCAGAGCAGTGCCTCGATTTACTTAATCATCACGTTAAAGGCATACATTTTTACACACTCAACAAATCCACCGCAACGCGCCGCATTTACGATAGTCTGGGCCTTTACAACCCAACAACAAAGTCGGCTTAAGCATTGGAGAGAGCAGACTTCTTTATGACAGATCCCTCACGCATCCTGAAAATCGGACTCCCAAGCGGCAGTTTGCAAACTGCCACGGTGGATCTCTTCCAAAAGGCTGGCTTTCAAATCACAGTCTCAAGCCGTTCTTACAAACCTTCGACAGACGATCCTGAAATCGCCATAAGCTTACTTCGGGCTCAGGAGATAAGTCGTTATGTCGCAGAAGGTTTTCTTGACTGTGGTATAACGGGGAAGGACTGGATAGCCGAAAACGGTTCTGAGGTGGAGATCATCTGCGATTTGAAATACAACAAGGCCACTTCGAAACCGACGCGTTGGGTTTTGGTTGTGCCTGAAAATTCGCCTATCTGTAGCCCTGCTGATCTTCAGGGAAAGCGCATAGCCACTGAAGCGGTGGGGCTGACCCGCCGATATCTTGAGGAAAAAGGGATCGATGCGCATGTCGAATTCTCCTGGGGTGCCACCGAAGTCAAGGTACCCGATCTTGTGGACGCCATCGTGGATATCACCGAAACCGGTTCCTCGCTTCGCGCCAATAAATTGCGCATCATCGACACAATAATGGAATCATATCCCCAGTTGATCGCAAGAATTGGGGTGTTGAAGGATTCATGGAAGGCCCAGAAAATTTTTGGGCTAAAGACACTTTTGCAGGGCGCACTCAATGCACGCGACCTCGTTGGCCTCAAGATGAATCTGCCCGCCGGTCGCCTGGAGGAACTCCTTGACAAGCTTCCCGCGCTAAGAAACCCGACCGTTTCGCAGCTTGCCCGTTCAGACTGGCTGGCTGTTGAAACAGTAATCGAGGAGCGGATTGTTCGCGAAATCATTCCCATCCTCAAGCAGGTGGGCGCAGAGGGCATAATCGAATATCCGTTAAATAAAGTAGTTTACTAAATCGTGAAGTGTGTTAGCTTTACTCTTCCCGTCATTTTCAGCGTCTGTAGCCTTCTACATACGCTTATCGGACAACCATAACTCTCAACCAGGAAACCATCCGACCAACGAATCGCCCCCTATGGGATCGCTCAAAAAACGGCGTAAGGCCAAAATCGCAAAACATAAGCGCCGCAAACGCATGAAACTAAACCGCCACAAGAAGAGGTTGCGTTACAAGTCCTAACCGTTAGGTTAGGACATGCGATTGACACAGGTCGAGTCAGGGGACCTGTCCCCGCGTTCCACGGGAGCTTTGTGTGCGACGTTCACACACAAGCGAACCCTCTTGGGGCGAATTTACGCAAAAGCCGGGATCTCCCACTTCGTGCCAGCGAAAAGTTTGTTCAGTGCGGGGAACGCTCTTTATTTCATCGCACTGGTGCTTTTTTTTACCGGCTTCGGCCCCCGTGGATTTGCCACCGCATCACCGGCAGAATTGCCGCGTGAAGTTCAAATACCTTTTCAGGTAACCGAGGAGGACGAATTTTCGATTGGGTCAAGTGTAATGCCTCCTCCCGCGCGCCTCTCGTCCGAAAACGAAAAACGCGCCAAAGCAGTCGAGTTCCTGATGGCTGCCCTGCACTTTGAGCAGAACGGTGATTCCGTTGCTGCTTTGGCAAACTATCAAATCACCCTCGACCTCGAACCGGGTCAAATCGGACTTGCTCTCAAAGTCGCCCATGCTTATCTGCGCCAAGGCTCAACATCGGCAGCTCTTGATGTCCTCAAAAATGCTCATGCTGCCAAACCAGGCGATCCACGAATCCTTCTCACGATCTCTGACATTTACTGGCGCATCCTCAAAAACCGTAAACTTGCGATCGAATACGCCGAACAAGCACAACGCTCTAACCCAGACAGTCCTGAAGCATTTTCTTCGCTCCACAGCCTCTACCTTGCTGATCGCACTCCGGCAAAAGCCGCTGCGCTGATTACTAATACCGAGCGTGGCAATTCGAAAAACCCTTATCTCTGGTTTCAGCTCGTGAAAACAATAGCCCGCTCACAAGGATCGGCATCGGCTTCGGTAAGCACCAGTGCCGATTTACCTGCAGACACTGCCGAGCGTTCCCTGAAGTGGGTACGCAGAGGAATTCAACTCGCGGAGCACGACTTTAATGCCCTCATCGAGGGAGGCGATTTGCTTGCGGCTTTGGGTAACAAAGAGGAAGCCGTCACTGCTTACACTAAGTCGGCTGAGATTGCTCCCGCCGAAGCGGCTCCTCGAGAAAGGCTGGCACGCATTCTCCTCGGAATCGGTCAAGATACGGCCGCTATCGGTCCGCTCGAAGAACTTGCACGGATTGACCCCTCCCGCGCAGGAATCTTCGAGTTGTTGGCCGATCTTTATCAAAAAAATGGCGAAATTGAAAAAGCCGCAACTGCTTTTGAGAAAACCATCGCCCTCACACCCACGGATCCGTTAAGCTACATCAAAGCTGCGCGAGTAATGAGGCAGTTAGGCCGACATGACCGCGCCGCTCAAATCCTTGACAGCTCAATGAAAGCGTTGCCGGAATTACCAGAGGTGCAAATTGAGCTTGCTATCACGCTCTCCTTAGCGGGGCGACATGTGGAAGCACTTTCAATCGCGCGCTCAGTTGTGGACGCTAGCAATGAGGGACAGGGTTCTCTGAACACCCAGTCCGCCAGCTATTTCGCCGGTGGTCTTGCCCACAAAGCGGGAGAATTCGATCTTGCAGCGGAGTATTATAAAAAAGCGATCGAAGCCGATCCCGCTAATGCGGCTGGGCCCTACAACGATCTCGGCTACATGTGGCTTGAACTTGGAATAAATCTCGACGAAGCGGGAGAGCTCATCCGTCGCGCCGTTGAGCTAGAGCCCGAGAGTGGATCTTTCCTCGATAGCCTGGGCTGGTATCACTACAAAAAAGGCGAATATAAGGAGGCGCTTTCCTACCTGCTCAAAGCTGAAGCTGCCGCTCCTACCGATTATCCAGAAGCGAGGGCTGAATTTCTTGCCGTAATCCGCGATCATATTGGTGATGTGCATCTGGCTATGGGAAACGTTGCCGAGGCGATTCATTACTGGACACTCGCGCTCGAAAGTAATCCGTCTAAAAACGAGATCGCTGAGAAGATTGAACGAGAAAAGAAACGCCTCACCTCAAACACATCGTCTCCCGCCACGAATTCTCAATAAATGTGTTGCACTGCGATGCCTAACTGATTTTTACAACCCCAGAGACAATTTCTATGCAAGGCAACCTTTCAGAAATACCCCTCCCGGAACTTCTGGGTGTTCTTTCCAGTAAAAACGGGATTCTTCACCTTGACGCTCTGCCGCTTATAGGACGAATGGATCTACATGTTTTCAAGGGCAACCTCTGCGCCTGCGTGGTTGCGGAACAAATCATTCGTCGAGAGGAGGGTGTTCTCGAGAAACTCATAGCTGTAACAATTATGTCGAAGGGGCATTTTGAATTTGAGCAATCCCCATCTGAGCGATTGCAGTATCGCTGCAAGCTTCCTGCTCAGGGTCTCGCGCTAGAGGTTGTCTCACGCAGCGACGAGATCCTCTCGCGCATCGAAAGCTTTCCTGACGCTGCGCAAGTCTTTCGTTCGACTGGCAATCCTAGAATGGCCGAATACCCTGACCCGCTCTTGAATTTTTTCGTTGAAGAGTCAGCCGAGATGTTCCGATATGGCTCAAGTGCCGAAAAGTTGGCGGAGTATCTCCAGATTTCAGTCGAACAGGTCAGACATCACATCGCTTCTTTGCTGGAAGCAGGCGCCATAGCGCCGCTCAGCCGCGACGCACTCTGGTCGCGTCTCGACAAAGCCCTCGATGCCAAGAGCATCACAGCCATCAGGGTGCGTAAAGCAGACGGCACGATTGGGAAGCCCAGCCCCCAACCTACTGACGAGCCTCCCCGCAAGCCCGGCACCCAGCTTATCGGAAGCTCTGAACAAAAGATCATTCCCAAACTCACGCGCCAGCCGGTAAACAAACCTTTCCCTGAAACGAAGTCACCCGTCGGACCATGAATTCTGACGTCGACGTCTGTCCGGCTTTTCAGGAAATCCACATTCACACTTCTGATGGACTAACTCTCCGGGGGGCTCGCTGGCTTCCGCACGCAGAAGCACCCCTCGGGCAGATCCTTCTAATTCATGGTTTGGGCGACCACATAGGTCGTCACATCCACGTCGCTGCGGCGCTCGCCTCGAGGGGATTAGCTGGAGCAATGCTTGACCTGCGCGGCCACGGGCGATCTGGAGGCCGACGTGGTGATGTGCCTGACTTCCGTCTTTTCATCCGAGATGTGGCCGCCATGTCTGCTGTGCTCGATCCTCGCCTTCCAAGCGGACTGCTCGCCTTCAGCTTTGGTGGCCAGATTGCTGTGGCGCACCTACTCGAAATGGCGGAAACACACTGGCAGTGCGCCGCCCTTGTGGCCCCTTGGTTTCGATTACGCATTCAACCTTCCCGATTTCAGCAACTCACGCTGCGCCTGTTATCTCGCTTTGCCCCGGGATTGCGCCAAAAAACGGGTCTTCGATGGGAACAATTATCTATGGATCCAGAACACCTCGATCGAATAGATCCCGAGCGGCTGACGCACGGATGGATCAGTGCCCGTCTTTATCTTGGAGCTATTGAGAATGGTGAACGGGTCTACGAGCACGCGTCTGATCTACGGTTGCCGGTTGCTGTCTGGCACGGTGGAGATGATTCTGTCACATGTCCTGTGGCTTCGGAGCAATTTGTCTCGAGGCTTGGTTCGGTAAAAAGTCGCTTTATCCTTCTGCCTGGTATCCGTCACGAACCGCAAAATGACATCTGCAGATCTGAATTTCTTGCTGATCTTGCAGAGTGGCTTGTCCAGTGCTTGACGACATCAAGTCATTTTGGCTCTGGCACCCAGCGCTAATTAGTATTTAGCGACACGGAAAATCATCTGGTAGCAGAGCGGCTTAGAGAGTCTTTTTACGAAATCCCGCTCCAGAGCCTCATCGTGCGGTCATAGCGTTGCGGGCCGGAATGACGAGGTCAGGAGGGGGCAGTTGCCATTTGCGCCATAACGCCTGATATTCGCGCACCGGCAACAGAACATAAACAGGTGTCGCCTCTGGGCGTAGCCACCGGATCATGGCAGCCAAATCTTCCTCCGCCATTGTGGTGCAACCATGAGTCGGACGGGTTTCGCCACGGCGAATATGAAAAAATATCGCACTCCCGGCACCCCTAACGATTGGGTCGCGGTTGTGGCGTATTTCCACAAGCCAGCGGTAAGCAAAATCGCCGGTCTTCATCCGCTGTTTTTCGAACCAGGGCGGTGGATTGTGCGGGTCTTGAATAACGACATGTTGATTGTAGAGAGGATGCTCGACATCGTCTATCCAGGCATCCCTCTCTCCGATACGCACAAAAGGATAATTTGCCCCGATTGGGAGTGAGGCGTCAGCAGTATAAATTTTTCCTATACGGAACATCCCGGCTGGAGAACGTCCGTCACCCTCCGTTTTGAAAAGAGGAGGCACACGGCCAGACATAATCCCACGCCCCCAGGCGAGACCATTTTTGCCGAACAAAACCGGGATGTGTGGAGAGACCGGGATCCAGCGCCCCTCTTCAGACAGATCGAACAGACGCAGATGTCCCCTTTGCGAGTTCCAATCGGGGGCTACAGAGACAACCATTTGCCGCGGACCTGAGGCCAAAACAGAAGTCCAGGGCAGCAACGCCAACGCCACGACTCCTAATCCCGAAGTCATCCCACTCATCACAGCCTTGCCGGTTTTGAACCTTTCCGCTTACGACCGTCTGCGGAGAATTTGCTGTTTGCCTCACGGGCCGCAGCGGCAGCCAATAGATTTTTAGGATTCAACACCTCCAGTGATGGATGGGTAAAAAGACCGTCTTTACGAATCAGTTTTCCATCAAAGCGAATGGTGCCGCCGCCATACTCCGGGGTTTGTATGCAGACAAGATCCCAATGAACCTGGCTACGGTTTCCGTTATCGGCGCTTTCGTAAGCTTGTCCTGGAGTAAAATGAAAGGAGCCGGCAATCTTTTCGTCGAACAAAATATCACGCATCGGGCGCCTGATGAAGGGATTAAAGCCCAGTGCGAACTCCCCGATGAAACGCGCTCCCTCGTCAGAGTCAAGAATAGAGTTGACTTTCTCGCTATCGGATCCGGACGCCTGGACGATGCGTCCCTTGGAAAACTCCAGCCGCACATTGTCGAGTGCATGTCCTTGGTAGATCGTCGGGGTGTTGAATGTCACATACCCCTCGACAGAGGTTTTAACTGGGCAGGAAAAAACTTCCCCATCTGGAATGTTGTGCGCTCCGCCACAACCGACAGCGGGGATGCCTGCCAGGCTAAAACGCAGATCTGTTCCCGGACCTTCGATGTGGACCTCTTCGGCCGCACTCATCATTCTCACAAGAGCTGCCATACCCTTGTTGAACAGCGAGTAGTCCATAGTGCTGACTTCAAAGAAAAAATCCTCAAAAGCTTCTGTGCTCATCCCGGCCTGTTGGGCCATTGATGGGGTCGGCCAGCGCAAAACACACCAGCGCGTATGATTGACGCGGTAATCTGTCACCGGCCGCATCATTTGTGCAACAAGCTTGGATTTGGCGGTCGGAACGTCCGACATTTCAGTGATGTTGTGGCTGCCGCGAATCGCGATATAAGCCTGCATCTTCTTCATCCGGTAGAGTTCAACATCAGCGGCAATGGAAAGAGCATCCTCGTCCATCCCTAGGAGCAATTTTCGGTCAATCCTTCCCCGCCGGAGATTAAGGAACGGGTAGCCGCCTCTCCGCGACGTTTCGCTGATAAGCGCACAAGCCATTTCGTCTGGGATATCGAACAGATCGAATAGAATGCTGTCACCGCGACGCAGGGAAACGGAGTGGCTGAGCAGACGTTTGGCAAGGAGCTCGTATCGAGGATCTGACATTCGTAATGCCTAACACAAAGGTAATTGACTGCAACCTGGCGTTGCGTCGCGTGCGAACCGATTCTTACACACGACCCCCAGCCCAGCTCGGAGGTGTTTGAAGATGAAAAAGCCGCTCACCGGCTTTGGTAACGATTAACACTCCTTCTTCCTCACGATCAGTGAATTCCTCTTTGTCAATTTTGTTTGGGTCAAGGTAGCCGAGATTGATCTCGCAGCAAACCCGCTCTTCGATCTGCGACGCAAGGGTGACCTGGATCCTCGGATGTTCCACTCCATCCAGAAACGTTCCAATTCCGCGAACATGCGTGGAGTGGGCAAGCACTCCCCAAGGCTCGTTCCTAAATCGCTCCCACTGCGCGAGGAAATAATCGCGACAATGATACCCAATTCGTCGAATGAGATGGCCGTGCACCTTGGAAATCTCGTGCAGATGAGGGGCATAAATGATCAACTCGCCCCCGTCGGCCACAACCGGCTCCAATTTGTACATGCACTTGCCGGCAACCCAAAGCTCGTCATACATCGGCGGCGCACACGAAAGCACACGCACAAAAGGCTTCGCTTTG
The DNA here is from genome assembly GCA_937924445.1 of uncultured Chthoniobacterales bacterium. Classification (GTDB taxonomy): domain Bacteria; phylum Verrucomicrobiota; class Verrucomicrobiia; order Chthoniobacterales; family CALDSX01; genus CALDSX01. The sequence goes on along the minus strand of CALDSX010000002.1, from coordinate 6,321 downwards.
CGTTCTATGTGTAGTTGGGCGGAAAGGTCGCTAGCAGCGTCCCATGCTGATTCTGTCGTCCCTGCGTAGAGTCCCGCAAAACGCTTGTCATCCACCACTGCGGCGAGACAGAGGCGACGCGCCTTGATAAATGAGGCAGCGCGGTCCACCACTTTGCGGACCGGAGTCCATTTATTCCCTATGATCATGGGGTTGGTGACAATCGCACCAAGCCAGTGAAAAAAGTTCAGAACATCCGGGCCGGCGATACCTGGAAAAAAATATTTGTTACCACCGGAAAAGCCGACCACTTCGTGAGGGAAAACGGGCCCGATCACAATAAGGACACTGTAGTCCGCAACGCGCTTGTTAATGTGGACTGGCACCTCCATCGAAAAAAGCCCACCGGAGAGCATGGTGATTTCCTCCGCCGGAATTCGTCCAATCTCCATAAGAGTATCGGGCTGGTCCCATGTGTGATTAAAAATCTGCACGTCACAGTAGCGCTTCGCACGTTCGGCGCTGGTGATTTCAAGCCTATGATTAATTGCAGCATCCGACATTGGCGGATGCGTTCCGAGCGCCACAATCACGTCAAGTGCTTTCACACGCCTTGAAAGACGACGGTGTAGCCCTTTAAACAATTGCCCCACGGGTGCAGTGCGAGTCGAATCGGGAATGACAAGCAAAACGCGTTCTCCCCCGAGATCCGCCTCGGAAACAAACCGATCCAACACCGAATCGATTTGCTCCTGCGAAAGCGTTCCGTTATCACCAGTATCCTCAGCGACTGTGGAAACTATGGGAGTTTGCATTATCTGCTTGTTCTAACCCAATATAACCCTTAGCACAAGCATCTGCCACTTTCCTCGATATTCGAAATGCCAAACACCACCTGGAAGACCTTACGCTTGGGGTGGATTGACTATCTACTATCACCGACAACCTGAAATCGGATCCACCATACTCGCTCACCTGGCTTAACAGGGAGCAGCAAAGTCGGTCGTCTTTAGCAAAATCCTCTCGGTCCAATCGCAGTTCATCGTCCCCAGTGACCGATCCCTGCTTGCTTCTGGCATCCGAGCCTGCTCCGCAGTCAAAATGCCAGAAGTTCCGAGGGGACAGGGATTCGGTCGACTGGCTCGTTGGGCTTTGTTTTGTTTGTTTTGAATTCGGTTTGATTTTGAGAAAACGCCCCGGCGACGGTTTTCGTTTTCTACTGGGCGCTGCCTGGGGTTCTGGCTTATTTGACCCGGCGGGATCGCTCCCATCGGCTCGGGATGGCGGGCTGGTCCCCGAGACGGCACTGCCGCTTTTTCCCACCTCCGCAGATCGGGCCGTGTGGACCTGATGGACCGGCCTGTTTTTCGGGGGCCTGGCCACGCGGAACCCCATGTTGTTGTTCTCGTTCGTGGGATCGTTGTTGTTGTGGTTGGAGGACTGCAGGTTGTTGTCGGTGTTGTTCCAAGAGCCCCCGCAGAGGCCCCGGAACGAACCGGCAATTCGGCCGCCCGCCACCCGAGGCTTCTATTCAAGCGGCCAACACCTCCCGGCGAATGCGGATGCGCCCGTCCGAGCGCACGACGAACCCGCAGAAATCCACGCCCTGCTTGGAGTGGCACAGGCGGTATTTGTTGGGATGAATCTCCAGCCGCATCTGCTGCAAATATTCCCGCGCCGCCTCGCCCCATGCCCGCACGGTTGGGCGGTCGAGGCCGAAGAGCAGAAAATCATCCACATTGCGCACATAGCCTTTGACCCGCAGCGTCTGCTTCACAAAGTGGTCGAACCCGTCCAGGTGGATGTTGGCGAAGAACTGGCTGGTGAGTTTGCCAATGGGCAGGCCGCAGCCCGACTCGCGACAATCGAAGAGCGATTCCCCATAGACACGCCTTGTGCTGTCCCGGTGGGTGGAGAGGATCGTGCGGGCCAGCCAGAGCACACCGGGATCGGCGATCACCCGCCCGATCCGATCAAGGAGGATTTCGTGGTCAATGCTTGGAAAATACCGACGGATGTCGCACTTCATCGCGCATGAGAACCTCCGGGCAAACTCTGCCGCCCGGCGCATCCCTGCATGGGTGCCCTTTGCCGGGTCGTCAGGCATAGCTGTCCTCGAGGAAGCGCGGTTCGAAGATGGGCTGGAGCACCCGCACCAGCGCGTAGTGCACCACCCGGTCCCGGAATGGTGCCGCCGCCACCACCCGCTCCTTCGGCTCGTAAATCTTGATATGCGTGTAGGCACCGGGCTGGTATTCGCCGGAAACCAGCTTGCCATGCAAACGCCAGACTTCCGTCTCCCAGTGGCTGAAGAACCGCGCTGCCGAACTCCGGCACCTCTTTCCCCGAATCGCATCCGTCGCCGCACCCATCAGATTTTCCGGTGAGACGACCTGCTCCCAGAGATGGTGGTGGGTTTTCATGGTGTCTGCTTCTTCCCCTCCGCCTTTCACCAGCCGCCCACCATTTTCCCGCATTCGTTCAGGCAGCGGGCACTGTGCGTGAACTGCGAGGCGCTCAGCAGGTTCCGATCCTTGCACATCCTCACCGCCCACCGCACCACCTCCATCTTCCGGTTTATCGTGGTCAGCAGGCTGAGCTTCTCCCGGCTGTAGGCGGCTTCCACCAGCATTTCGAGAACTTCCATGGCTTGATTGCTCAGCCGCTGACCCAGCACATACCGTTGGTTCTTCGGGAAGCTCTCCACCCGCTCCAGCACCCACTTCGCGTAGTCATACCACTTCACCAAAACAACCGGGACCTCGGGCGGCGCACCAGCAGACCCTCGATTTTGCGAAAAATTTTCCGACCCGCTTCGCGGGGTCCCTTTTTCCCTTGCCTGTCTGGCAGATTTGTCCTCCACCAGACAGGCAAAGGGTAAAAGAGTTAAAGGTTAAAGGGTAACCTTACGGCGCCTCCAGAGCAGCCACGCTGCTCCTCCCATCAACATCAACCCTGCTGTTGACGGCTCGGGGACGCTGGCCACGCGGAACCCCAAGCGGAAGTACTCGAGCGTGGGATCGTCGCTGAGGCGGCCGGAGGACAGCAGGCCGTCGTCGCCGCCGCCCCAAGAGCCCCCGCGGAGGCCACGGGACGAACCGGCAATCACGGCATCATTCCATTCCCAGACATTCCCGCCTTGGTCAAATGTCCCATAGAAACTCGCCGAATTGCTGAAGGCTCCTCCATCGGTCAAGTAATTCTGGCTCGCGCTGTAGGCTGAACTCTGCGTCACGGAATAATCCCCGTCGTTGTAGTTCGCCTGGTTGGGTGACGCTCCGATCGTGTTACCAGCGATCGTGTTACTGCCTGTCGGATACAGCCAGTAGTCGTCAACATCCCCGCCTGCCGAGGCAGGTTGATAATAGGCTGCCTTATACCACTCATCCTCGCTCGGGATCCACCACGTCGGCGCCATCCCGGTGTTTGGGTTGATCGCGTTCTTCGTGTAGCCCACCCCGCTCGTCGCTCCAAAAAGCGAGTAGGCGCCATTCTCCGTCGTCGCGTTGCCCTGCGCCCCGGTCGGCTGTCCGTTAGTCAGCCAGTTCGAAAACCGCGCCGCGTCGAACCAGCCCACATATTTCACCGGCCGATTCCCACTCCCGATCACGGAATAGGTGTAGCTTCCAGGGCTCCCACTCCGCTGAATCCCGGCAATGTTCAGGTTCGTCGCCGTGCTCGTGTTGTAGAGGCTGTAGGTGTCTGTCGCCGCCACCGCGTTCAAGAACGCCGTGTATTGCGTCAGGGTCACCTCGTATTTGCCGATGGCGTATTCGTAGGAGACCGCGCCGTAGCCCGTCGAGTCATTCGCATTACCCGCGTCCCCAACCATCACTGTATCGATGGTGATCTGGGCTTGTGCGGTTCCGATTGCCATCATTCCCAGTGCCAGCCCAAGAGCTGCGGCCGATTTCATTTTTTCATTGGAATTTGGATTGTTGACATAGATTTCAGTCGGGATCGGTTTTAATGAAAAAGTGGCAGCTTTGTCAAAAAACGAAACGATTCCGTCACAATGGACATTCGTTTTGTGCCCAACTGAACGATACCCTCAATTTTTGCAGCTTCATACACGCTGGAGGGCCAAAGCGCGATCGGAACTCTCTCTTTCCATGCGGCGTAAAACAGACCCTGAACCCGCAAACAAGTAAGCGCATTCTCCTTATGGAAATCGCATTGCCGTCCGTCTCGATACAGGTTAAGAAAGCCTCACAGGGGGAAATTTTCATGTCATCAGCAACTCCGCAAATTTTTCGATTTGGAAATCACGAGGTTTTACAGGGCCCCGACGGCACGCCGATTCTTCTCGGGGAGGGGTCGTTCGGCAAAACGTACAAGGCACGTCACATTTTTCTCGGCACTGAGGCGGCCCTTAAAATCATCCGGCCAAACCCCGACTCCTTCGATAAAGCTCGGACACAGTTTCTGCGTGAGGCACGTTCCGCAGCTCAACTGAGACATCCTCACATCGCGATCATTCTGGATTTTGGGGAAAGCGAAGGAGCACTCTATTACGCTATGGAATTCTGCGGCGGGGGCGACCTCCAACGTTACATTGACAAACACGGAGCATTTGGAATTGAAGCTGCACTTCCTCTGTTTCGCCAAAGCGCCAGTGCACTTCTTTGTGCCCATGAGCGGGGCTTCCTACACCGGGATCTAAAGCCATCTAATTTTCTCTTTGCCAGCGAAGAACAGCCCCTCACTGTCAAGTTGATAGATTTTGGTCTCGTTAAAGAATTCATCGCAACGCGTCGCTCAGACTCGGGCGAGACCCAAGACCCCGTCACAGAAACCGCCCAGTTTGCCGGAACACCTCTGTTTGCAAGCCCCGAGCAACTCCGAGAGGAAGTGCTAGACGAACGCAGCGACATTTTTTCGCTCGGCATGACGTGGTGGTTCCTTATTACCGGCAAACCACCCATAAGCGGCTCTACGGCACACGTAGTTGCCGAACGTCTCCGCGCCGCAGATTACGCCGAACAATTGCCAACCACGCTCCCACCATCTCTGCACGGGCTTCTCGCCTCGATGCTCGCAAAAGAGCGTTCTCGAAGACCGGCAAACTTGCGCGAAATTCTCAAGCAACTTGACGAAATAGAAATTGCGGACAGCCATACGACGGCTTCCACTCCACAGAATCTTGCGATCAGGTGGGAACCATTTGCAGGCAACCTTCTCTCGCAGTTCAAAATCGAAGGGCCTATCGAAAGAACGTCGGGTGGCACCATCGCTCCTGCTGAGGACGCTGCCAATCGTCAAAAGGTGTGGCTTCTCGTTTTTGACCAATCAAACGTTGCTTCAGCGGAGGATCGCGAGCGCATTCAAAAACACGCCCAAGCACTTCAGAAAATCGAATCTAAGAATCTCCTTTCACTGCTGAGGCTTGTCTCTGCCGATGACGGCTGCGCTGCTGTGTTCGCCCGCGAACCTGGCGTTCCTTTGCTCGATGTTCTTAAATCTTCAGGCGACATCTCCTTTAAGACCTGTCTTTCGCAACTTTCGTCACTCGCTACCACCCTTGATACCCTTGAAAGCGTTGGCCTGCCGCCTGTAGACATTACCCCCCATGCGCTCATTGCCAACTCACAACTGCACCAGGAGGGTTTCAGCTCTTCGGAGGCTTGCATACTCATCCTTCCCGCACTCGTCGAGGTCGCCCCAAATGAAAATGCCAACTTCGATGCACACTCTAGCGCGACGATGATCGTGGAGTCTGGCAAAAGCCACTCCTCTCAAGCTTTTGCCGCTCTTATTTACCGCTTCGTTTCCGGGCGCGCCCTCAACACTGCCGCCCGGATTGCTCCCGAAGCCTTTGTTACGGTTTCAGCACTTAGCGAAGAAGGAAATCGCATTCTTTCCCGAGCTGTTCTCGACGACGCCAAGCCGATCTCCTGCAGCGAGCTTCTCGCACAGCTCTGCGAGGCCGAGGGTGTCGTTCCCGGCTCCACACCACAGACAACAGCGGGCACGCCCACAACTGGAGGATCCCGAGTTGGCAGCCTCCTTCGTAGCAGCAATATCTCTGTCGCCCTCGGACCCGCTGCCAGTCTTTCTCGCTCGGGCTCCCCACTGACCAGTGTGGCTCAGAGCATTCAACCCAGCTCAAAATCCACAGCACCTGTCCCCAAAAAAACTAAACCCGCTCCCAAGCCACCGTCCCAAAGTCCTTTACTCATTCCCCTAATTTTGGGCCTTACTGCGCTCGTCGGCTTTGGTTTTATCGTTGCCGGACTGATCTTTTCCCGCAGCACAAACACAACCACCCAACCAGCTCCCGAGTCTCGTGATAAGAAAATCACTACGGCGACTCCTCCCCCCCCTCCTGCGCCAACGCCTACA
>CALDSX010000001.1 GCA_937924445.1 uncultured Chthoniobacterales bacterium | reverse complement strand
CGAGGCTCATGTGGTTCATTCATCATTACGGCCTGGCAGTTCAGTTCCTTGGTTGCTCCCCACCCCGCTTCACAGCGACGCAGTTACCAAGACTTTCGAGGGCGAACAGCCAATTCCCCCCGGTGGGACTTCCACCCACGTTGGCACCGGCTTCACCGGCGCACACAAGGCAAATTGACCTGCGCTGGCGAAGGCTTTCCAGCTCACGCCGATTTCGCACAAGAGCGCCAAGACCACTCCGACGCCAATGCCAGGCACGCGCATGAGATCCACGCCGAAGAGAGCGCGGGCCAGTTCGGGCCAGGCCATCCCGCGTGGTTCGTTCTTGCCGCTCTTGCGAGTGATGTTGGCTTTGGTGCTCTTGCGCTGGACGGGCTTAACGGCCGGGCGTGTGCGCTCGGCTTGGATGTCCCACGTTTTGCCCATGGCGGCCAGTTGCCCGAAGGCCTGTTTTTCCAACAGCGCGTCGCAGGCGGCGATGTGCTCTTGGACTTGGGCGTATTGCTCTCGCGCTTGGCGCAGGATGAACACGGCGTGTTCGAGCCACTGGCCCCCGAGGGTCTCTCCGGTCTCTCCAGTTCCTTCCCCCAGTCTCAAACCCGACGAAGAAGGGTTTTGGTTGAGTTGTCAAGAGCATATTTAGCGGTTTTCGTGTCGCAAGTCTTCCTAAACCCTCGGCAGTACTCTTGGTGTTGATGGCAGGTGGAGCGTGGCTGCTCAGAAGACGTTTGCGCCTCCCCCTTTGATCTTTGGGACGTTGCCTTTTTTCTTTCTCAGGACATCAAGGGATACACCCTTTATCATGCTGCGGCCACAACCTCACAGCATAGGAAATTATCGCACTGATCTTTCCCGTTAAAAGCAAACTTGGGGTTGTGGACGGATGGATTTTTTAGCAGACCAGAGAGAAACTGCTCTTAGTAGAGTTTGCGAGGGAATTGGTTTTGCGTGGCTAATTTGCTCTGGAGTGTTGTGAAGAGACGGCAGGGGGGACGCGCGGTGGGAGATCTATTTTTCTGATATTGGCCTTTTCGGTGACAATAGCAAGGGCTATCCAGGCCAAGAGCGGAAGGATGAACAGAAAGACGAGCCATAACCAAGGGGGTATTTTCACAGAGTTGCCGGATCGGGCCCGAGGATAACGGCGGGTTTGGAGACGAGCTTTCGTCCGTCGCTCGTTTCGAGATAGAGAGAGACTTCAAAAGGTTTTTCGAAGTCCGCCGCTGGCATGGTAAACACGATGGTGCGCTGGATTTCATCGCCACCCGCTAGGGCGAAGGTGACATCGGCACCTGCAGCTGAGAGGGGAAAACCTTTTGGATCGGCAACGATTTTGAATTCCTCGATGTCTGGCTTTTTGTTGATGACACGGACGTTGTACTGGTTTCGTAGAACGCCATTTTGGATGTAGTAAGGTGCGCCTGGCATTCTGGTGACAACGAGAGTCGCGGGCCGGACGCCGGAAAACGCCCAGGTCATTGTGCTGGCGCCGATGACAAAGAGAAGGGTGTAAATTAGCGTTCGAGGTCTAAGCCATTTTGTGGCGCGTGAGTTGAACCCCTCCATTGAGTCGTAGCGGATAAGTCCCTTGGGCCGCTTGAGTCGGGTCATGACTTCGTCGCAGGCGTCAATGCAATTGGAACATCCGATGCACTCCATTTGAAGGCCGTGACGGATATCAATCCCTGTGGGACAAACCTGGACACAGCGTCGGCAGTCAATGCAGTCACCGTTGTTGGGATCGGTTGCTTTACCACGCGGTTCTCCACGCTTTTCATCGTAGCCGATGATCATCGAATGCTCATCGATGAGAGCCGACTGAAACCTTCCATACGGGCAGAGGATGATGCAGAACTGCTCACGAAACCATGCAAAATCCAGATAGAGAAGCCCCGTCAGAACTAGCACTGTGGTAAATAGTTGCCAATGTTGCCAAGGGGCAGCCTGCATGGCCTCCCAAAGTTTGGGTATTGAGATGAAATAAGCGAGGAACAAGTGTGCGATAACCGCAGCGACGGCAAGGTAGAGGCTGTGTTTGAGTAGGCGTTTTGTCACTTTGGTGACAGTCCATGGAGCCTCGGCAAGGCGGCGTCGGGCTGGGGCATCCCCCTCGACCAGTCGCTCGATCCGGCGAATGAGGTGGTCGAGAAAAACAGTTTGTGGGCAGGCCCATCCACACCAGAGCCTGCCAAAAAGTGCGGTTATAAAAAAAAGTGCAAACCCAAGTCCGGTGATGCCGAAGAACATGAGCCAGAGGTCTTGAGCCGCGAGAGTGATGCCAAAGAGGTGAAAGCGTTGATGTTCGGTATCGAGAAAGACGGCAGGGTAACCGTTTATGGGAATCTGTGGGAGCGCGATAAATATGGCAAGCAGAAAAATACCAACGACTCGTCGCCAGAATGTGAACTGACCCGAGACGTCGGCGACGTGGATGAAGTAGCGTGAGCCGTCTTCGTTGATGGTGGTGACGGAATCGCGCTCTGGCTGTTTGAATTTTGTGCTTCTCACAAGGATCAAATAATTGGTGAGGAGGGCGATGGTGGAAGAAAAAGGAATGAGCGATGAGCGTGTAAAGCCGACGCACAACATCTTTTGGAAAAAAGTTCCATGATTGTGGCAGGGCGTCAAGACCTCTGGCGGTGTGAGAGAGTTGTAAAATTTTGCTCGCGCCTCTCCTGCCATGGCTGAAATTATCGTGTGATCTCTTCAGGGATAAATGTTCTTTTAATCGATCAGGAGCGAATTTTTGCTGCGACTTTTCGTGTCGCACTAGAGGCAGCGGGTTTTGTAACGCAAGAGGTGCGCTCTGAGAGAGCTGCTCTTGAGGCGGTGCGGATGTCGCCTCCGAATGTGATTATCAAGCCCTCAATGACCATGACGCTTCGGCAGACGGCGTTGATGGAACAGCTCAGTGGTCTTTGTCCGGATATTCAGTTTCTGATCGTGAGTCCGCATAAAGATGTGCGGATGGCGATGGCGGCTATTCGGCGTGGTGCGTTCGATTGTCTGCCGCTGCCGTGTGAGGGCGAGCAATTAGTTGAGTCCGTGCGACGGGCGGTGGAGCATCAGCGCCTTGTGGCTGAACATCCGGACATCCTTGCGCGACTTCGAGCGGGGTGGCGGCTGGATTTTTTGGTTGGCGACAGCCTGGCGATGCGACGTGTGAAAGATATTGTGGAAAGGGTTGCCGGGACGGATGTCACTGTGCTTATCCAGGGGGAAAGTGGGACTGGCAAGGAGCTTGTGGCAAGGTTAATCCATGAAAAGAGCCGTGTTTCTCAGGGGCCTTTTGTTGCGGTGAACTGTGCGGCGCTTTCGGATAGCATCATCGAGTCGGAGTTGTTCGGGCATGTGAAGGGGGCTTTCACTGGGGCCGTGGCGGATAAGCCTGGACGGTTTGCTCTCGCATCTGGAGGAACGTTGTTTTTGGATGAGATAGGGGATTTATCACCCAAAGGCCAGGCTGATTTGTTGCGGGTGTTGGAGGACGGCGTCTATCGGCCGGTGGGCAGTCCGCGGACTGCCACGGCAAGTGCCCGCATTGTGGCAGCGAGCAACCGGATACTCGAACATCTGTGTCAGGATGGGCGGTTTCGGGAAGATCTGCTCTACAGACTTAATGTGATTGTTTTGCATCTTGCTCCGCTGCGTGAGCGCACCTCGGACATCCCAAGTTTGGCAGAGATGTTTTTGCGACATTTTTGCGCCCGCCACAGGCGACCTGCAAAGACTCTTTCTCCGGGACTAATTGAAATGCTGCAAGGCTTCGAGTGGCCCGGGAATGTGAGGCAGCTAAGGAATGTTATTGAGCGGATGACGCTTCTCGTTTCCGCGCGGACCCTCCTGCCGGAGCATTTGCAGGAGCATCTGCAGGATGTCGCGGTGCCGGTGGTTGCAGCGATGGCACGCGAAAATAGATCCTTGGCTGAAGTAGAGGTGGCACATATTTCCGAAGCAATTGCCAGAGCGGGTGGAAATAAGACGAAGGCCGCTCGGGCGTTGGGAATTAGCCGTCGCTCGTTGCATTACAGACTCAAATCCATAGCTACGCGAGGCGACCGGTAAAGATGTGAGAAGGTGGAGAGGGGATTGACAGCGAAGTGTTGTTGCGCTGGAATGGGAGAGTAGATCTTCTATTATGACTTTTATTGATCAAGTTTTAGAAAAGCTCAAACGCCATCCAAAGAGGATCGTTTTTCCAGAGGGGGGCGAAGAGCGAATCATTCGTGCCGCAGTGAGTCTCGCCCGCAAACGCGTGGTTGCCCCGATTTTGCTGGGCAAACGTGAAGTAGTGGAGGCCAAAGCAGAAGCGATGGGCCTTGATCACGGACAGCTTATGGTGATTGATCCAGTGAAGGCCGATGACTTTTCGATGTTTTGTCAATACCTCGAAAAAATGGGTCGCTATCGCAGGATGGGAGTTGCGAATTCCGCCGAAATTATGGCAAACCCGAATTATTTTGCTTCGATGATGGTGCAACTTAACCAGGCTGACGGGTTGGTCGGTGGAGCAAGTGTTTATTCGAGTGCGCTTTTGAGGCCTTTGTTTCAACTGATAAAACCGCTCCCTGGAGTGCGTAGTGTCTCGGGCGCAGAGATTGTCGAATTACCGGATAGCGGTTTCGGTGACGGAGGCGTGCTCTTTTTTGCGGACTGCGGTGTCATCCCCGAACCGACGGTGGAACAGCTTGCTGGCATTTCAATCGGGACTGCGAAACTGGCACGCCAGATGAGTGGTGAACGTCCTCGTGTCGCGATGCTGAGTTTTTCGACGAAAGGCAGTGCGAAAACCCCTGCGACAGAAAAAATTGTAGCAGCCACAGCACTCGCCCGACAGCGTGCTGTTGAGGAGGGGCTCGATCTGGAGATAGACGGTGAATTACAAGCTGACACAGCATTGGTGCCCGCTCTGGCGGCCACAAAAGCGCCTGGGAGTAGAGTGGCAGGCAGGGCGAACGTGCTGATTTTTCCCGATTTGAACAGTGGCAATATCGCCAGTAAACTTGTGAAGCTGCTAGCTGGCGCCAGGATATATGGCCAGTTGATGTTGGGCTTGTCGAAACCGGCGGGCGAGGTTTCGCGAGGTGCGAGTGTGGAGGAGATCGAAGGCGTTGCCGCCATCGTTGGTCTTCAGGCGGTGGAATACCGGCATCTTTACCCCCTGCAAGAGGCTAATTCGCAAACTGGATGAACACTGTTACCAAACGTATCTTTGTCGCAGCAACGCAACAGAATGATGGAAAGACAACCACCGCGGTCGGTCTTATTGCAGCCCTCTCAAAAAGTCTTGGACGTATTGGATTTATTAAACCGGTCGGCCAGCGTTTTGTTGATTACGACGGGAACAAAATTGATGAGGATACGATGCTCATCAATGAAACCTTTGATGTGAACACGCCGGTGGAGGCCATGAGCCCCATCGCTGTAGAGCCTGATTTCACGCGGCGTTACATCGAGCACCAAAACAACGAGAACCTCGTCCGACGCATCCAGAATAGCTTTGACCGTGCGAGCTGGGAAAAAGATTTTTGCATTATAGAAGGAACTGGCCACGCTGGGGTCGGATCTGTCTTTGACCTTTCCAACGCGCGGGTAGCCAAGTTGCTTTCCAGCAAAGTGCTTCTCGTAACTCAGGGCGGCATCGGGCGGCCGATTGATGAAATTGTTCTCAACAAAGCCTTGTTCGAAAAGGAGGGGGTTGAGCTTGTTGGGGTGATCCTTAACAAAGTGCTGCCGGAAAAAATGGACTACATCGCTGACTTTGCGCGGCGCGGTCTTGAGCGGTTGGGTGTTGAACTACTAGGCGTTATTCCGATCGAACCGATGCTTGCGAAGGCTACGTTAATTCAGGTGGCGGAGAGAGTGGGTGGCGATTTTATCCACGGCGCACGGCAAGGCATGCGTCGGGTGGATCGCGTGATCATTGGAGCGATGAATTCCATTCATGTTATGGAACATTTTTCTCCGGGCACGCTGGTGATCACTCCGGGCGATCGGGAAGATGTTATCCTTGCGGCGCTTTCGATCACTTCGCTTCACGAGCGGGAGGAGGGGCAAATTGCGGGGCTAGTGCTTTCCGGTGATTTAAAACCGCACAAAAGAATTCTTGACCTGATCAACGCTTCCAACCTTCCCACCATCCTCTCACCGCACGATTCCTACACGGTGGCCAGTTTGATCAATACGATGACGATAAAAACTCTGCCGGGTGATCGCAAAAAAATCAGTCGCATCCAGGAGTTGATCAGCCAACACATTCAGGTTCAGCGCTTGTTAGAAAAAATTCAATGAGAATTCGTTCGTCTGGCAAGAATACTCATCGCGCTGCGGCTCCCCGCCGTGTGGTTATTAAATTTGGAACGGGTATCCTCACTCGTCCGGAGACTGGTCGCCTGGATGCCGCTCAGATTCGTCGGCTTGCAGATGAGGTTGCGGAGTTAGTGCTTTCCGGTCGTCAGTGTGTGATTGTGAGCAGTGGCGCGGTGGGGGCCGGCCTTCCCGCGATGGGATTTGACTCGCGACCTAATGATCTCACAGCAAAACAAGCCTGTGCCGCTGTTGGCCAGTCACTGCTGATGCGTGGTTATCAGAACGCTTTTCTGCGCAGAGGGCTTCACGCGGCGCAAATTCTTCTTACCCATCAAGACCTCGACAGCCGCAAGCGCCGCGCAAATGCTCAGGCGACGCTGGAGCGGCTCCTGGCCACTGGACGGATCGTGCCTGTCATTAACGAAAACGACGTCGTCGCAGTGGAAGAACTGCGTTTTGGAGACAACGACGAACTTTCCGCTGAGGTCGCCGTGCTGGCTTCGGCAGATTTGCTCGTAATTTTAACCAGCGTAGACGGGCTTTACGAGACACTTCCCTCAGGAGCGACGCGGTTGGTGACAGAAATCCGGGATTTTCGGGCTGCCCTTGCGCTCATCAAAAACGAAACAGGTATCCTCTCCACGGGAGGAATGCGCACAAAAATTCTTGCCGCACAGAAAGCCGCAGAATCTGGAATTCGCGTCGTCATCGCCAACGGTCGCCGACCAGGCAGCATTTTGGCGGCATGGGAGGGTGGGGCGCCTTTTACCGATGTGCCGCCGTTATTGGCAAGAGAAAAAGCTACCACGAGTAAATGAGTGTTTCTACTGATACCCCCTCCATCCATGAAGTGACAGTTGCCCGGATGGGTGCCGTAGCCCGTCAGGCAGCCAAGGCGCTTGGCAAGTTTTCGAAAGAGAGACGTAACGCAGCTCTTCGACTGATGGCCAGAACAATTCGGCAGATGTCCGAAGTGATCGTTCTGGCCAACACGAAAGATTTAGAGGAGGGCCGACGTCGTAACCTCTCCGAGACCATGCTCGACCGGCTTGCGCTTGATGCGGAGCGGATCGAGAAAATGGCCGTTGGTCTGGAGCATGTTGCTGACTTACCCGACCCGCTCGGATCGGTGCTGAGTGAATGGAACCGGCCAAATGGATTAAGGATTTCGAAAGTTCGTGTTCCTATCGGAGTTATAGGCATTATTTACGAGTCGCGTCCGAATGTTACGGCAGATGCCTCAGCGCTCTGCTTAAAGTCAGGCAATGCCGTGATACTGCGCGGAGGGTCGGAGGCACTCCGATCGAATCTCGCGATCGCCAAAGCTTTGCGAGAGGGAATTGGCGCTGCTGGACTGCCAACAGATTCGATCCAAATCCTCCCTTTTGCGGATCGGGATGGGGTTCGGCTGCTTGCTTCCTGCCGGGATTATCTCGATCTACTGATCCCACGGGGGGGTAAGGGCTTGATTGAGGCTGTGGTCGAGCATGCGCGCGTGCCGGTTATTAAACACTACGACGGGATTTGTTCTGTTTACGTTCATTCATCAGCTGATGCCTCAATGACCAGGGAGATTGTCCTCAACGCAAAGACGCAACGCCCGGGAGTTTGTAATGCCATAGAGACTCTTCTGGTTGACCGTGCGGCGGCCAAGCTATTGCCCGATCTTGCAGACGCTCTGATCGAACGAGGGGTTGAACTACGCTGTTGCCCCGAAAGCGCCTTGCTCCTTGTGCCGCGCCGAATCAAAACTGCGAGGGAAGAGGATTTCAAGACGGAGTTTCTCGATCTTATTCTTGCAGTCAAAATCGTGCCCGATTTGCAGGCTGCAATAGACCATATCAACTCGCACGGATCGAAACATAGCGACGCCATCATTTCCTCCGACGCCACCGCAGCGGAGAAATTCCTCAACGAAGTGGACTCTGCGACGGTTTATTGGAACGCTTCAACCCGGTTCACGGATGGAGCTGAGTTTGGTTTTGGGGCGGAGATTGGCATCTCAACCGAGAAGCTACACGCTCGTGGCCCTATGGGTTTAGAGGAGTTGACGACTTACAAATACCTACTACGCGGTGACGGACAAGTGCGGTTATAACATCTTCGGTCTGGGTGGGGAAGGCGAAGTTGCTTGTTGCGGCGCATCTGAGTGCTCTGTCGGCTTGGTGCGCTTGTCCTAAAACGATTTCCAAGCCGCTCTGCGGACGGCGCATCTGGAGGTGGGTGCTACTTGAGGGACAGGCTCCCGGGGCCAGAGACCCGCTTTTCGGAAGGCTCCTCGCTTGGGCGAGGGGGTACACTCTGTTTCGATGGTTTGAAGAAACTGCCAGGATTAGCGAGGAGGAATTCCGCCCTGCTATTTATTTCGTGCCAACGTGACGCTTTTTCATGCTCCCCCTCGCCGGTGGTGATTGCGTGCCTGCGTCGGAAGAAATCGCTCGTTGAGGTGTTTGGCTCGATGGCGCTCCTCAGACAGGCTTTGGCCATTCCTGTGGGTAACCGTGCCATCATGTTCTACGATGGCCGAAGGGGTCGATCGTTGAAATGATCGGGCGAACTTTTCGAGTCACGCGAAACTGTTGAGACTTTCGATTTGATTCCCGTCCTGCATCTATTAGGGGCGTCGCCCTCGCATCGAAAGGATCTGGAATGGGGCTGTCTGTGCATAAAGCCTTGAAGCTAATCACAAGGCACTCAGCTTTCCCATTTATGGCTTGATCCTGAGCCGTGCGGCAGCTGTTCTCACCTCAGCACTGGTCGGTGCGGTTAAATGGTCACATTTTTTCGCTTTGCGGTTGCAGACCGCCTAATTCGATTATGCGGTTAAAGTGAAATTCTGTGAGTGGCATGACCGAGAGACGCGACTGACGAACGAGAGCGACATCGGATAGGGTGGGATCTGCCTTGATAACCGCGAGAGGCACCGGCTTAGGCAGGTTCCTCACAGGAGCTAGATCCACGCATAACCAGTCTTCGTGGGGTGATGTTGGGTCTCGGTAGGCGCTTTTTGTGACCCTGCAAATTCCGACGGCCTCTCGGGCTGAACCGCTGTGGTAATAGATAACAAGATCCCCTGACTTCATGGCGCGGAGGTTGTTGCGAGCCTGAAAGTTGCGAACGCCTGTCCAGGCGGTGGAGCGGTCTGCGACCAGGGCGTCCCAGGGATATTCCTCCGGTTCCTGCTTTACAAGCCATCGCCCGCGTGATGCAGTAGATGTGGTCATATGCTTGAGGGAAGGTTGAGATAGGTGTAGGCGCGCAACCCACGCTCGAATTCACCAAGCAAACGCATTGCCTCGTTAGGCTTGAGCCGGTCCCCTTTGATGGCCGCGTCCACCTGCATTTTCATGCGGCGAAGCAACTCGTTCTCATCCCATTGGGTAAACGAGAGCACCTGTGCGATTGTACTGCCGCCAATGACTTCTTCGATATACCAGCCACCCTCTTCATCTTCATCAAGGAAGACGTGGATTTCGTTGACGCGACCGAACAAGTTGTGAAGGTCGCCCATGATGTCTTGGTAGGCCCCAACGAGAAACACACCTAGGTAGTACGGTTTTCCTGGCTCTACTGGATGGAGAGGGAGACTATCCCGCACATCGTTTAGGTCTATGAACTTGCTGACTTTACCGTCAGAATCGCATGTGATGTCAACAAGTGTCGCGTTGCGGGAAGGGGCTTCGTTTAGGCGATGCACTGGCATGACGGGAAAGAGTTGTCCGAGTGCCCAGTGATCAAGCAATGATTGAAAAACGGAAAAATTGCAAACATACTGGTCGGCGAGTAGTGTTTCTATTTCACGCACCTCCTCGGGGATGTAACGGGACCCTTTGAAAAGCTGCACGGTGCGTGCGGCGATGGCCCAAAACGCGTTTTCGATTTTGGCTTTTTGCTCAAGTTCCATGAGGCCGAGTTCGAACATGGACTGAGTTTGTTCCTTAATTTGCTGTGCGTCGTGGAAGTTCTCCAGGCGACGCTCTTCAGAGAGGCTTGCAGCGATCTCCAAAATTTCTCGGGCTAGCTTGTGGTCCGTTTCGCACGGGGTGAGGTCCATATCTGGACGCGTTTTTGTGACGGAGGAAAAAGCTTCAATAACAAGGAGCGAGTGATGAGCAACGATGGCGCGACCGCTTTCGCTGACAATGTTGGGGTGTGAGACGCTCTCCGAATCGCAGACGTCCATGATATTATAAACGATGTCACGAGCGTATTCCCCAAGGGAATAGTTTGTCGAACTCTCAAAGTTGGAATGAGAGCCGTCGTAATCCACCCCGAGACCACCTCCGACGTCAATGAGTTCCAATGGAAAACCCATGCGGCGGAGTTTTACATAAAATCTGGCAGCCTCCCGGGATGCGCGTTTGATGGTAACGATGTCGGGCACCTGCGAGCCAACATGGAAGTGAATCATTTTAAGGGCCTGAACAAGACCGGCTTCGCGAAGTATTCCACAAGCCTCCATTAACTCTGCTGTGCAAAGTCCGAACTTGGCATTCTCTCCGCCGCTGAGCGCCCATTTACCGCTACTTTTCGACTGGAGCCGAACGCGGATGCCGATTATTGGTTCCACGCTCATTTCGCGTGAGATACTAAGAATATGTGAGAGTTCCTCGATTTTTTCGACGACCAGAATGATCTTCTTGCCAAGTCGTCGTCCGAGAAGCGCGTTACGAATAAAGGAAGCATCTTTGTAACCGTTGCAGACAATGAGACTTTGCGGGTTACTGTGGACGGCAAGAGCAGCGATTAATTCAGGTTTGCTTCCGGCTTCGAGGCCAAAATCGTACTCTTGACCAGCATCCATGATCTCCTCGACGACCTCGCGGAGTTGATTAACTTTAATAGGAAAGACACCTAGGTAGCGGCCTTGAAAACCAAGTTCGGCTATAGCGGTGCGAAAAGCTTCATTGACGATTTTCACGCGGTGACGCAGAAGGTCTTGAAAGCGGATGACGAGCGGAAAGCTCAGGGCACGCCCGCGTGCTTCCGCGATGATGTCCATGACGTCTACGGCTGATGAGGGATCCCCGGTTGGTCGCACTTCAACATTCCCTTTATCATTGATTGTGAAATGACCGCCGCCCCATCGATCTATATTGTAGGTGGAAAGCGCGGCCTGAATATCCCAGTCAGAGGCGGTATCGTTCATTGTCGGCGGAGATTATAACGCTCAAATCTTTTTGCAATATGCCATTTCGAATTTGCTCAACTTATCGTCGATTATTCAAAAAGTAGCATCCTCTTTGGAAAGAATTTCCGTGAGTTGCTGATCGTCAACCGCGAGCGATTGACCACGACAGAGACCTCCGTTGCGTAGAAACAGAAAATCCCCGCGCCCGAGCAAACGCTCAGCGCCATCAAAACCAAGAAAATACCGAGACTCCGAAGATGTGGCGGTTTGAAAAACGAGTCGCTGGGGTATTTTTGCAAGCACCGATTTGGGAAATTCGTCGGGGGTAGCTCCGCGCGTTGCCATGAGGAGATGAATTCCCACTTGCTGGCCTTCGGTTATTATTTTGAAAGCAAGACGCTCGAATTCCTCTGAAAAAGGAGAGGCCCGTGCCGCCAACGGCAGCGTTTCATCTATAGAAATGATTTCAAGGCGGAGATCGCAGAGACCGTTCTGCCACCGTTCCCAAATGGAGCAGCCGCCCTCTGAGGTGAGCAACGCTTTTCTCTCCCCAATGGCGGAGGCTGCTCCGGTGAGAATCTCCAGAGCCTCCTCGCATTCTTGCACAACAGGGCCGGCGAGATGTAATGAATGCTCACCCAAACAATCAAACCCACCCCCGCCGAGATCAATAAGAGAAAAACCGATCAAGCCCGGCGTGTTGCAGCTCGCTAGGCAGCCCACTACAGCACGCAAAAACTGACTTTTGCCCGATCCGCAACTACCTCCCGCGATGAGATGGGCACTTTCTTTGCTGCAAAGGTCGGCAAGGAGCGGAAGATGACCGACTTCAACACCAAGGTAGAATGCCAGAGGATGTCCCGGCGCAGGAGCGCCCTCCTCGTTTAAAAATGTTCGCAATGTCACCACGCGCGGCATAGCACGAGGCAAATCAATGGAAACTTTTCCATTCTTCTCTTCGAAGACAAGCGGTGGGTAAAGAAGCTTTAGAGCCTTCTGCAAATTCTCTGCGGCGGCCCTATAGTGCTCGGGGGTCTCGCGAAGACCAGGCTGGAGAATATAGCGAATCACCTGAGGAGCCGAGAGACTGCCAACAACCTGCGCCTTGAGTTCTTGCAACTTCAGAGCACTCCAGAGCTGTTGCCGAATGTTCATCACGCCCAAATTCACAACAGGCGTCACCAATTTGCGTGCGATTTCCCCTTGGGCTTTGGCCGATTGCACCGCGCCCTCTGTGGCAACATCTATGCGCGGCCTTTCCTCCCCGTCATTTTTGGTATCCGATGTCCTTCGATAGAACGCACGAACTGTCGGAAGAACAACCCGTTCAAAAACCCTTTCAAGATCTGAGAGCGCAACGGCCACTTCTTTGCGCTCTGGCAGGTAAAATTCAAAAATGGCACCTACATCGGAGTCCGGCATCGCCCCCTTAACAATCTTCAAAAGAATCGCCAGCTCGACTGAGCCTGTTGCGTCCACACCCGCATCAGAAAGGCGCACGGCCGAGATCTTCAGTGTCCCGTCTGGTCCCCTCCAGATGCGGTGCAAAGGCACAGCCAGATCTATAGACTGGCAATCGGGCAGGGAGAGCCGGGGGCTCTCAAACCTGTGCGCGGGAAAAATTTCTTTCCATCCGACCTCCTGTCCGGCTCTTTTCCAGAGTGCCACAAGACGGGAGCAAAAATTGGACAAACGTCTGGCAAAAGCCGCTGCAGCGAGCGACGTTTCATTCATGGCCTGTTGCGCTAAGATATCCCTTGCCAGCCGGTCGTGCAGAAAATGCCAGAGCCTGGATGCCGTTGGAGGCTCCGGCCCTTCGCCATGAAGAAGGTGGTTAACAAGGCTCGAGGCCAGTTCCTCAAACTGCGTCAATTGAATACGTTGCTCCAGTTGCTCCTTTAAGGGGTCGGTTGATAAGCAGGTAATACTCTCGGCTAAGTCGAACAATTTCAGACGTCTTGTTGCCATTGATACACCAAATTATTTTGTTCCCCAAAAACCGTCACATTCGGGTGCCGCTCCAAAGTTGCCAAGACCACTTCACATGCCACCGGAGGAGATAATTTCGAAAGCAGGTCTGGCAATGCGATAAAACGCGCTTCTCGAACCGCTTCCACAATGCGGGCTGCATCTCGCAGACTTGGCTCGACAATATGACGACGCATTGGGGCGCATAACCACAGAGGCATCTTCTCTCGAATGCCAGGAGCGGACCCGCTCGGCCTCAGCAGAGCGGGTTTGATGCCCAGCTTAGTAGGCGCGCCCTCGTTAGATTGGCCTCGATAGCTCTGGGTGAACAGTTTTTTCAGCAACAAATCGGCCATGCGTTTGCCACTGGCTTGTTGAGGAATAGTACTCTGATCAGGTGTAGCGCTGGCAAGTGCCGATTCTGTGCCTGAGCCGATTTGACCGCTTTGATGCCGTGCCATTTGCTCCAGCAGAGCAACGGATAGAAGCGATACCCGTTGGTGATTTTCGTCTTTTATCTCTGGTGGTTGCTTACTTGCAACTAACCGACCTGCGCTGATTAGGCCTGGTGTTTTTGTTGAAGTTCGCGGGATGAGTGTGCGCCGAAAAATCGCCGGAGCTTTATGATGCACCTCAGATTTTTTCTCGGAAGAAAAAGGTTTGATGTCGCCAGATTTTTTCGATGCAATCATTTTAACCGGTTTGGTGACCGTCGAAATCGCGATAACTGGCCGGCGTGGCGCTGGGTTCGGGGGAAGTTCTTTTGGAATGGCAGCAGACGAATCAGAATCCTTCGTCGTTGCGATTGAGAGATTGGAAGAGCCTTTTCCATTGGGGGATTGAGCGGTTTCTAGAATTTGATCTAGAGGAGTGAACGGCACCGGTACATCAAGAGCATGCGACCCGGTCTGCGCTGTAGCCGAGGACTTTTTTTTTGTGTCAGATGCTATGCCGGAAGAAATACCCGGCGGAAAGAGAGACTGAATAATGCCCCAAAGCGCTTTGCGAATCCAGTCGATAACTGTTTCACGTGGAAAAGGGATGCCTGCCGCAGAGCTTTCTAGATCCAAAATCCGCGCGGCTCTGAGTGCCTCGACTTGAGAAACTTGAAGAATAAAAATCGAAAGCAATTTGTCCATGACTTGCAGAATGTCATCACCAGCCGCCTTCCATGTGGGTTTTGGGATTTGAGGAAGATCCGAAGTCCGAATCACGATGCACTGACATTCCTTTGAAGTGGGGGTGGGAATGAGGCGACGTGCTTCCGCAACGATAGATTGCCATCGCTGCAGATTATCGCCTGGTTCAAGCGCTAGATAAATAGAACGGCCGCCATCTCTCCAAACAGTTGAGAAATGGCGGTTACCTTCAACGCTGATCACCTCTCCATGCTCCGGATAACCGAGCGTGCTAATTAGCCAATTGAGATCATCCAACTGAAACAACGGATTTTCTCCACGACTTTCCGCGCGGGTATCGGCCAAAAACTGATCAAAAAACGTGGTGCTCGAAATCTCGGGCACACTTGGCAACCCCTTGAAGATACGCCATTTCTCCTCGGCGAGCCCTAGAAGTCTCTGTGGAGAGGGTTGAGGGGTCTTGTTGAAGAAACTCTCCAGCCAATCTTGTCTCAAAAATGCATCGGCATCTTTCGGGGATATTTTTGCTTCCGCAAGTCGCATTTCGATGAGCGCCCGGCCAAGTTTTCGATCAATACCCTCGAGCAGAAACAACTCGGAAAGCTGGTTGCGGAGGCTTGGCTTTATTGAGCCGAGCAGCTTCTCAAACCATTGACCTTGATTCACAGCTGCCACTGCTAAATGATTGGGCACTTCCTCGACGAGGTGTTCGATGACCGCTCCGAAAGTGGACGCCAGAGCGGGCGACCTTGAATAGGCTTCTGTTTGGTCAAAGCAGATGAGAAACGGCCGGTCAAATCGCGCAAGCTCGAGCAAATCCCTGAAACGTCGTCGCGCCAGTTCGTTTCTCTGCTCAGGGCCGTCTTCTGGATGCCCGTCATTATCGGCGGGGTTGATTCCGAGAAGGGTGGTTTCGAGTTTGTCCAGGGCCTCCGCCCGCAACCACTTGAGAGCCACCCGCTGGTGGAGATCATGAGCGCCGTTTCCAGACAAAAAACCGCAGGCAAACAGCGCTTTGACCCAGGAATCCTCGCGCCCATCGAGGTTCAGACCCTGCTGTATCAAAAACTCAGGCAGATGTGGCCCCGCCTCTTGGAAATTGCTCACAAACCAATCTCGCCACTGTGACCCGTCCTCCGAATGTTCGAACAAATCCTCGGGGGCGGTGCGTAGTTTGCGGGCAGCCACAAGGAACGCCTCTTCGTTTGCGTTGTTCTCTTCGATGAACATTGCCATCAACCGTCCGAGAATTCTCCTGGCAAAGCCACGCAAGTTTGAAGTGCTTTTCCCAGCCTCCGGACGAAGCAACTCTTGGATGGTCGTTAGTAAAATCGAGACCCACGGCTGGACCGGGTCCTCGAATGGTCGTAAATATATCCCAAAGCCCCGCCCGGTAGTCCTCTCGAAGAGTCGACCGATCAAATGGCTTTTGCCGTAACCAACCGCAGGCGAACCAAAAAGCACCATCCTTGGTCCAGTCAGGCGGGCTCTGGGCAAATCTGTCGTGCAGAGGGCGTCGAACCTCTCAAAAACCTCCGTGAGAACTTTTTCGTTCAATTCTGGCACAGACAATTTTATGCGACGGGGATTGATAACGACACTACTTGAGAAGGGGGTTTTGTTCATACAGCAAACTGACTGCAATTTAATTCATGATGTCGAACGGCTCGGGCCTCCCGTCAAGGCTTGAGGGAATTTTTGCCACCATCGGTTATGCATTCGCAGGAACACCTTTAGAAAACCAGGACCCTCTACTGACTCATCAGTGTCTCAGCAATTTCTCTTGAAAGAGAAGTGGTGTGTGTCTCGATTCTCACCATGCATAAAGCTCCGGCACGATCTTGCTCTGCAAAAACGAATGTTTACCTTTTGAGCAGAGGCTTTCTTACCATGATGATGGTTCTTTCATGGTTTTGCTCAGCGGAGGAAACTTCTCCAGCGCCCCCTGCACTCAAGGAGATAGGCATTGAGAAAATGCCGAGCTACAGAAGCAAAAACAGTTTGCCAGAGGAGAAGATTATTCCGGATGATGTTGCAGAGATTGAGATGCAACAGTCTGTTTCAATGGTTGCAAAGGATGAACGCGGGGTATGGCAACGTGCGGTGGCTTTGACGTTGGACGCCCGTTTCATGAGACCTCCAATAAGCGAGCCATTTGCCAACGCGAGAGACACGGTTCTATCTGTTTCTGTAGTTGAGCCTTCGGGTGAGACAAAATGGCTGGCTGCAGAGGATTTTGAGCGTTTTGGCGGCACGCTGGAACAACTTCTGCCCGCCACCGTCGCGCTGACGACAAAGCTGCTCGAAAAACATCCCCCAAGATTCGAGCGAGACCGGGACGGCGTGATCCGTTACGGTGTCATCGAGGGGCAAAGCTCTTTCATTGCATCCGTCTTGTTGGCCCCAGGATTTTTGGCGCTATTTCGTGACACCATCGGACCGGTGTTGGAGGTGGTGATTCCGTCGAGGAACAAGATTTTTGTTTTCCCATCCGGCGAAGCTTCTGAGCACGAAGAAATGCTCTGGCGAGAATTTCGAGGTGCATTCGAACCGGTCAGCCTTGAGGTTTTCGAGGTGTCAAAGAGTGGCACCCGTGCGATCGCCACCTTTCGACCGTGAAAATTTTTCCCTTGGACATTTG
This sequence comes from uncultured Chthoniobacterales bacterium, assembly GCA_937924445.1. Classification (GTDB taxonomy): domain Bacteria; phylum Verrucomicrobiota; class Verrucomicrobiia; order Chthoniobacterales; family CALDSX01; genus CALDSX01. The sequence goes on along the minus strand of CALDSX010000001.1, from coordinate 90,602 downwards.
CTTTTAGATAAGGTTTTGGCTTGCTTCATCGAATCTCCTTTTGGTGCTCCTCGCACACCGATTGCCTTTAATCCCGCTTTTCGCGCTTGAGAGGAGAGAACTGGGAGCGTAGCGCCGGGCGACCAAGGATTTATCGGAGAACGAGAGAACGAGCTTTGCCGAAGTGACTAACGCTCGCTGGTGAATGCGGCATACTTTCCTCTCAGATTGATCCGTCACCCCACCCCTTCAACTGCGGAGAAAAGCGCAACCATTTCTGAACATCGCGTTCGCTTTGAAAGAAGCACAGGTGGGAAAACAAGCGCAGTTTGTTTGTCAGTTTGCAAATGTTCGGCGTTCAGCGCACGCAACCAAACCATCTCCGACACTTCTCTTCTCGTCAGAGATTGAAGAGTGATGGAATGTTTTCCCTATTTTAAAGCTGCGACAGAGTCAAAGCACTATGGCCGAGCTAGTGGAAAAACTCAATCCCTCCAGCTCCTCGAAAGACGTTTCTACGTAAGGCCAGAGTTTACGAGCCGTTTCGAGGTGTTCCTCGGCCTGTTGGTGTCTTTTTACTTGGTCTTCTATTGCTGCTCCTGGCAGCGGAAAATGTAAAACAGACGCCGCATAAAGATAATTGCCTGCTCGTAGCGCCGATTCAATCTCTTGCGGAGGGGTAACTCCTAATTTAATTGAAGGCATTTGCGCGTTCAAAAAGCGAGTTCCTCCCCAGCGCAGAAGAGGGATGCCCCGCAAAACACCGTTTTGTGGGGTCACAAAGGGGCCAAGAAATGAAATGTGAGGATGGTCGTCGCTGGATAGCAAAGCCGACTGAAATCCCTGGCTTACGGCGGAAAGGTCTCCAAAAAAGGCGAGCCGAAAATGTGACGCACTTTTTAGAAAAAATGACTTCGTCCGTAATCGCGTTATCTCAGGTGATGTAAATCGTGAATGAAGAAAAGTATCGGACAAATCGAATTGTTCGTTCGAACCAAAAAAACCTATGACAGGCTGAAGCGGATCAAAATTTGCTCTCAGCGCGATGGCCGACGGAAAAACCTCACAAAAAGTGCGGGCAATTATTTCTATAGTTTTTTCGGAGTGTTGATAAAAAGGAATCCACAAACAAAAAATCCCTTCTTTGGCGAGCGCACGTCGGGAGGCTGTAAAAAACTCAAGCGTATACATAAGACCGTCTTTCTCTTGAACCGGATTAAAAAGGTCGCACACGATGAGATCCCACCTCTTTTGTGAGTTCCTCACCATTCGACGGCCGTCTCCTTTAACAATCTTTACGCGAGGGTCAGAAAATAGAGAATTGTTCCAAGGACCGAACCACTCTTCGGCAGCCGTGACCACATCTCCAAGCAGTTCAACGGCGGTTAACTCCTCGAGAGGGAAATCCAACATGGCCGCGGCCGAAATACCAGAGGCCATACCTATAAACATTACCTGCTTTGGTTCTTTATGCAGCGCGCAGGGGAGCCAACCTTCGTTTCGTTGTGTCGGCAACGCACGATCTGTTCCGTTAAGGGTATAATTCCGATTGACTTGTATTTGACGTGATCCGCGACTTTCAGTCACACTCACCAGGCCAGCTTGATCCGAATAGAGAGCCAATAGTTGCTCCCCTGACCTCAGCACAACGGGAGGTTTATGAATAGCAAAGGAGAACAAGGGCAATAATGCTGCAGCAACTGAAAGAGCAATTGCAGGCTTTTTTTTAATGGCGAAAAATGCTACTGCCAAAGCGGCCAAACCGTAACCCGACGCTGCAATCGAGAAACTACCTGGCAAGCCGAAAGTACGAAGAGAAAAGAACGCCGCAGCAATGGCACCCACGGCGCACCCAACTTTATTAAGGAGAACGATCAAACCTAACGCCGCACCGTGTGAGAGTTTTGGAAACAACATCTCCCAAACGAGCGGATAGACCGCACCGACCAGTGCTGCTGGAGGAATGATATTGAGAATGGCAGCGAGCCAGAGCCTCGCGTAGTAATACAGGGGTGATTGAGATTTAAGCAGGCCAGCGTTTTCCAATGTCAGTTGTAGAACAAAAGGTGACCACATGAGCGCCACACAGGCCAAAAGCAGAGCCGTTAGAAGAGCGCTCCATGCTCCGTAAATCCAACGCCTCAAAACTGTGGCGAGAAAAGCGCCGATACCGAGACCTGTTAAAAAAGTGCAAAATACCACTGCAAAAGCATAGATGGAGTTTGCAGCAATAAGTTGGAAATAAGCGACAAACAGCACCATGGCGTTGATGCTCAGCACACCAGAGAGAATAGCAATCAAAACAATAAGAGGCTGGGAGGTATTTGTTGCGCTTTCATGAATCCATCGCTCGCTCACTGCGCTCACTGAAATGGTATTTTTTTGTTTTCTAACAATCAGCATTGCCGCACACCCTTCAAAAATCAGCAGTGCACACAGGAGAACGAGAGTTGTCCTGTATCCCCAAAAATAGGGCAATATCACGGAACCAAAAATCACACCAGCGGCGGCTCCTCCGAGATTTGTAGCATAGAATTTTCCCCCCACCATGACGCGTTCTCGATGAGTCTCGACCAAAGCGGCAGCGAGAGCAGGGAGACTCATTCCTGCCGCTAAGGCCGGTAGCGCAGCCAGGAAAAAGGGATACGCGTGGTCAGAACCACTCCAGCTTTCTTTGAAGAAGAAAAGAGAGCATGCCGAAAAACCAGTAAATATTTCGGCAGTTCCGTAGAGCCACAAAGGGCGCGTTGTCCGGCGCGTCAACATACCACAAACCCAAGCACCGATTCCGCTGCAAAGGAACAGAACAGTAAGTATAAACGCAGTGGCTGATGTCACCCCTCCAAGGCGGCTAGACGTCTCCCGAATCCAGACCGTCTCTAACCCAAGTAATGAAAACCCGGAACAGAAGTAGAGAAAAAGATAAAAGTTGGAGAGGTTAATTTTTAAACCCATTAACTTTTACAGGAATGAGATTTGCTCTGTTGAATGTGTCAAAACAATGCAAAAAAGCCCGTCAAATAAAAACAGCACATGATTCCTTTGGCTGCTTATTATCATTCCCTTCGAACCCTTTCTCAGTTGTGCTTGCAGACTTAGCGTAACCCAGTGGCTTTGCGTTATGTTTTTGTGTATGGACGAGATTGCATCCTCGCACGATGAAGCACAAAGCTGCCGTGCCGATTTTTAGGCTATCGGCAGCGATGCACTTGGGGCGAAAATCTTCTTCGCAGCAAGCGGTTTTGGTTTTGCATCACCTCACACAGGGGGAAGGGGAAGCAGTCAGCCTATTGGCAATGAGACAAATGGCGGATGGGGGGGGATTCGAACCCCCGGTACCTCTCGGTACACACGCTCTCCAGGCGTGCACAATCGACCGCTCTGTCACCCATCCAAACTATGATAGTCGCTATTTTCCGAGAATAGCGCATACCAGTCGTCGGCGCAAATAGAAGAGATTGTAGGATTACCTCGATCTGCTTTCGCAGAGTTTTTCACGACTTATTTTTTTCGGCGGGTTGATTTGGGAAGTGAATCGGCTTATAAATAAAAATGCGCTCCGAGAATTTCCCTCCTGGCGTGGGGGACGAACAAGATGCAGCTGCTCGTGCCGAGCACGTTTCGCAAAGGCCGCCCCGGCTGGCGTCAGGTCTCTTTTATCGATCTGGAAAGTTAATTGCAGGTTTGATTTACCGTGTGTGCCCTTTTGGGCTTGAACATTTGCCGAAGACAGGAGGGGCTCTGATTTGTCCCAATCATATCACTTGGGTTGATGCTGTGGTGCTTCAGCTTGCGAGCCCGCGTCCGATAAGGTTTTTGGTTTTCGAGGGCATCTACAAAATTCCGTGGCTTAACCCGATTTTTAGACTGGTGGGAGCGATACCCATTCATCCGCGCAAAGCGCGCTCGGCAATTGAAGGCGCAGCTGAAGGTGCTCGCAGAGGAGAGTTGGTTTGCATTTTTCCCGAAGGTGAACTGACCCGAACGGGCGTTCTTCTTCGGTTGAAAAGAGGATTTGAGATCATTGCACGCGAGGCCGGTGTTCCTGTTATTCCGGTCTTTCTTGACCAGTTGTGGGGATCGATTTTTTCTTTTGAAAAAAAGCGTTATTTCACAAAATGGCCAAAACGCATTCCTTACAGGGTGACAGTTGCTTTTGGCGAACCGATTTTGCCAAAGGAGGCCACGACAGCGCTCCTGCGTGAGCGACTTCTGGATCTGGGCGAATTTTGTTTTCAACGACGTCCCATTCTCCAACGTCACCTGGCGCCGAGCTGTGTTTATGGACTAAAGAAAGGTTTTGACAAAACAGCATTGATTGATGGCATGGACGGCTCCATCCTCACGCGCGGAAAGTTGCTGGCCGCCGCGATTGCGCTTTCGCGGCATCTAAAAAAAAACCACAAAGAAAAGCGGCTGGGGATTGTGCTGCCACCCGGCAAAGGTGCCTTCGTTGCAAACCTCGCTGTGCTGTTTGCGGGAAAGATTCCGGTTAATCTAAATTTTACGGCCGGCACGCAGGCCATCTCATCTTCCATAAGGCGAGGGGGGGTTCAAACCGTGCTCACTGCCAAGGCCTTTGTCGCGAAACTGCCAAATTTTCCATGGCCCGGGGAGGTGGTTCATATTGACAAACTCCTACCGAAGTTAAAAACGGATATCGTGCGGTGGTTTCTCGTTGCCCGGCTGATGCCTTCCCCGCTGCTTTGCGGTCTGCTCGGCCTGCAAAAGAGAGGCGGACGAGAAGAAGCGGTGCTGCTCTTTACCAGTGGCAGTTCAGGGGAGCCAAAGGGAGTTGTGCTTTCGCACAAAAATGTCTTGGGGAATGTGGCGCAGTTTGGGCAGATGCTAGATCTCGACTCCTCAGATATTCTGCTTGCTTCTTTACCCCTTTTCCACAGCTTCGGTTGCACGGTCTGTCTGTGGTATCCAATCATAGAAGGTCTTCGTGTCGTGACATTTCCAAACCCACTTGATGTGAGCAAAAATGCAGAGCTGATCGAAAAACATAAGGTCACCCTTCTGCTCGCCACGCCGGGATTTTTGCGCGGCTACCTGAAACGCGCTAAGCCGGAACAGTTAAGAACGCTGAAACTTACGATTACAGGCGCGGAAAAATTGCCAAGAGAACTGGCCACCGAATTTGAGAACAAGTTCGGTAAAACCATCCATGAGGGATATGGACTCACCGAGACGTCTCCGGTGGCGAGTGTGAATCTGCCGGATCCTCTGCGGCATAGCCCGGAGGACTCAGTGCAGGAAGCAAACCGTCCTGGCTCTGTGGGCCGCATTCTCCCTGGTATGACGGCGCGGATTAAAGATCCCGAAACCGGACGCGCTCTTTCGCTCCACGAAACTGGTTTGCTCTTTCTCAAAGGACCCAACATCTTTGAGGAATACCTCGATGATCCGGCCCGCACCGCAGAGGTGCTTGACAACGAGGGATGGTTTATGACGGGAGACCTCGCTCGGTTTGACGAAGATGGTTTTTTGTTTATTGAAGGCCGTCTTTCCCGGTTTTCAAAAATCGCCGGCGAAATGGTTCCTCACGAAACCGTCGAGGCGGCAATCGTTAAAGCGTTTGGCAATCATAATGACGAAACCCGTTCCTTTGCGATTGTGTCTGTTCCTGAAGAGACGAAAGGAGAGGCACTCGTCCTCTTAACGACGCTTGAAGTGGATCGCGAAACTCTCCGGATAAAACTTTCCGAGGCCGGCCTCCCGAATCTTTGGATTCCTCGGCTCATCAAAAAAATTGATCGGATTCCTCTTCTGGGTAGTGGTAAACTAGATCTGAGCGCTTGCAAACGCGAAGCGGAAAATGCGCTCAAAGGGCTTTAGCCCTCAGAACCACCAACGGCGAGAACGGCGATTAGTGTCGGCTGCAAAAATCTGGTTATTTGAGGGTAACGGACAACCACAAGTTCTACACACATAAAGAGCCGGGGTTCTGTTGAACGGTCTGCGTCTGCGGGGTGCGTTGCTTGTCGCTGAGCCGTTTTCGGGCCATCTCGGCATAGGCAAGATTGCACTCGATGCCGATCCATCGCCTTCCAAGCTGGCTCGCAGCGGCACCGGTTGATCCGCTGCCGAAAAACGGGTCGAGGACATAATCTCCGGGGCGCGTTGAGGCGGCGATCAGTTGCCGTAGCAAAGCCACCGGTTTTTGTGCGGGATGCCCCACTTTTTCTTTGGAATGTCCTTTAAGAGAGGGGACGCGAAGGATGTTGGTGGCGTATCTGCCTTTGCAAAGATGTTGCATCCGTGCGGCCTTGTCTTTGTATCTTTTGTCCCGCATATAAGCGCGAATGGTCTCGTCGCTATAGGGCTGTCTGACAGCATCCTTGTCGAAGTAGGGTTTGATTTCCGAGTTCTGCCTTAAGACGAGGATCATTTCATATTGGGGTGTGAAAGAATCCGAGCGTTCGTTGTATCCGACGACCCGATCCCAAATGAGCATATCATGGAACTGCATCTCTCGCGTCAGTTGAGAGCAGGTATGAAGCCAAAGATGTTCCCGCTTGCCGAGTTGGCCGAAGATAAACAAGAGCCCGTTTTTGCGTAAGACATTTCTGCAGAGCCGAACCCATTCCAACGTCCACTTGATGTATTCTTCGGGCGCGTTCCAAGCATTGTCCCACTGTTCTCTAAGCAACACCTGGAAATAAGGCGGATCTGCAATCACGGCCTGGCACGTTTCATTCTGCAGGAGCGAAAGGATCTTGCATGCATCCCCAACGTAGAGGCGCCCGAGCGAATTTTTGAAATATGGCATCGGAGACATTCCGCTTTGAGCAGGGAATAGATAATGGTCTGCGGAGCTCACTGCTGTGGCGTGGCGTGTGATGTCGGACGTTTCGAGTGCGCGCGCTGCATGGCTTTATGCTGTGCGATTTCGATAGCGCGCGTCAACGGCTGAGCAATTTCTTTGTCCCCGGCAAGGCGTGCCTGAAGTTCGGAGAGCGTTTTTAGCACCGCATCGTTTTCGATCTCAGCCAAAGCGTAGGCGGCGGCGGCCCTATAGGCGAGCGGAGTTCGGGGTTCGGAAATCCATTTCGGCAACATTCGAAATGCCACATCGGGATAATAGCGCGCAATTCCATAGAGCGCATAATGACGGGTGGCCGGATTTCCTGAAATAAGCTCTGAGCGCCAGAAGTCCCACTCCGCGTCAGGTCCGATGTCGTAAAACCGCATGGCAAGGTCGTGGGTTTGAGGATTGATCAGAGCCTCAAGTTTGAGCTGGGAGGAGGTGGCGATACGCGGCGGTTGCGGTGCACCTGCGACGTCTTTGAGCAGGAGCAAGGCCAGAAGGATGTCGTGCAAATCCGCGCGAAAAATGTCTGATGAAAACGGACCGTCTCTTTGTTCTGTTTCAAGGAGCTTGAACCGGGCAAAGACTGGAAGAGGAGGATTGTGTAAAAGAATAAGAACGGCCGTTTGTACTGTTTCGACTGTTGCATCGGGATATTTATCGAGTTTTTGAAGGAAGCTTTCCAAAAGTTCAATTCGTGTCTCTGACGGATAGAATTGTTTATCCCCGAGCGTGTTGGTTAATCGAATCGCCGATGTTCGCGTGGTGAATGTGGCCGACTTCAGTGGAGGAATGACGACCGGAATACGGTGTGTCGCCACGACCTGGACAGCGCCATCGGCGGTTGTAAATAACATTCCGCGTGGAATCTCCGTTCGAACTTCATCCATGCTTGAACTTCGCGCGAGGAGATGCATCTCCTCACGCCCATTGCCAAGGAAACGGATGTTCAAGTCTGGATCGCGCACCGCAGAGATCAGATCCATCTCCACGACCTGTGGCGGCCTTGGCACTGGTTTGGCTGCGGGAGTTGGAGCTTGACCTTCTTTTTGTTTCCTCAAGAGACGCGACAAGTCGCCCACATCCAGCCACATGCTTGCTGCGATGAAGATCAGGATAACTAAAACAATTAGCGACGCTAAAAAGACCAAGGGGTGCCGCTTCATTATAAAATGATCGGCGCAACCAAAAACCGATGCAACACGAATCCATCACTAGGACAAAAAATGTCACTCAGATTCCGCTTTGAGTTATAAAAGCTTCTTGCCCATGATAGAAACCACCTTAAAATCCACACAAACGATGGACATTCCCAACGAACTCATCGCGAAAATTGACGAAACTGTCGCGCGCTATCCTGTCTCTAAACGCAGTGCGACGCTACCTCTTCTGCACCTTTTCCAGGAACACTTCGGCTTTATAAGCCCGGAGGCTGTCGAATGGATCGCCAACCGTCTTGAATTAAAGCCAATCAACGTCCTCGAACTTGTCACCTTTTACCCGATGTTCCGTGAGAAACCCGCCGGGCGTTTCCACATTCGTGTTTGCCGCACCCTTTCTTGTGCCATGGCCGGTTCTTATGAACTGAAAAAAGAGCTTGCTCGTCTCGCCGGTATAGAAGATGAAACTTGCTCAAACGGCTCACATGGTGAGTCTATTTCCAGAAGCCCTGACGGTCGGTTCAGTATTGAATTTGTCGAGTGCCTCGCCAGTTGCGGCACAGGACCTGTCTGTATGATCAACGATGACTTCTACGAAGCCGTGACCCCGGCAAAAGCTGCGGAGATTATCAACTCCTGTCAGTAATCTGTGATGCCCTTTGCAGACGTAAAAGCTATTAACCTTCTGCTAGCCACATGCCACCCCGATGAGCAAAATTCAATACACCCGTAAACCGCATCCACGCGAGCATCGCATCATTTTTCGCAATATAGATCGTGCTGACTGGGATCCCTCTATCGAAACGTATCTTGCGGATGGCGGATACAACGAACTGAAAAAGGCCTTCACTATGAAGGCCACAGACATTGTGGCGGAGGTGAAAACCTCCGGCCTACGCGGACGCGGAGGGGCGGGTTTTGCAGCCGGTGTGAAATGGGGCTTCATTCGACCGGACAACACCAAACCAGTCTATTTGATCTGCAACGCCGACGAATCCGAGCCTGGCACCTTCAAAGACCGCTATATTATCCATCAAGATCCGCACCAACTCCTTGAGGGCATGATCATCTCCTGTTTCGCTGTCAACGCGAGACTTGCCTACATTTACATTCGCGGAGAGTTTCCCCAAGGTGCGCACATTCTCGAAAAAGCCATTGCTGAGGCGAAAGCCAAAGGTTTTTTGGGCAAAAACATTCTCGACTCTGGTTTTGACTGTGAAATCTACGTCCATCGCGGTGCTGGAGCCTACATTTGTGGAGAAGAAACCGGCCTTATTGAATCACTCGAGGGGAAGCGCGCTTATCCCCGCATCAAACCGCCCTATTTCCCAGCCGCTCTCGGGCTCTATATGTGCCCAACCATTGTGAACAACGTCGAAACCCTTTGCCACGTCAAACATATCATTCGGATGGGGGGGGCTGAGTATGCTAAAATCGGCACACCAAACAATACCGGCACCCGCATTCTTTGCGTCAGCGGAGATGTGCAACGTCCTGGCTATTACGAAGTTGAAGTCGGATCGTTGACGATGGGAGAATTGTTGAACGACCTTTGTGGGGGGCCCAAACCGGGGCGTAAATTTAAGGCAATAATTCCCGGAGGCAGCTCGGCCAAAGTTTTTCGCGCTGACGAACGTTTCAAAATAAAAACCAAAGGGCCCGATGGTTCCCAATCGGAAAGAGAGCTTGGTGTAATGGATCTGCCGATGGATTTTGACACGCTTGCCGCCGCAGGTTCAATGGCTGGCTCCGGCGGCGTGATCGTGATGGACAACTCACGCGACATGGCATGGGTGCTGAACAACATCAACGCATTCTATGCGCATGAAAGCTGTGGACAATGCACCCCGTGCCGTGAAGGCTCCTTATGGATGCGTAAAATCACAGACCGGATCGTTTCCGGTGCTGGTCTGCCAGACGATGCTGATATTCTTAAAAGTGTGGCTGACAATATTGCAGGCAAGACGATTTGCGCCTTTGGAGAAGCCTGCTCGTGGCCTACACAAAGCTTCCTTTCAAAATTCAAAGAGGAATTTATCCGCAACTAACGACTTGTGCGATAGGTATCGTTCGTTTGAGAACACGGCTGTTTGGGTTGCCTGAAAAAGTCTTCGAAAAACCGTCGCAAATCATCCCCAAAACTCAAAGTAGCCTTCGGGGGAGATGATCAAAATTTTTCAGTTTTCCAGGGTGAAAAAGCCCCCTCTTACGGAGTTGCGAACGCGATCCACGTCCATTCATCAGCGGACAGAGGATTCTTGCGTGCCGTGAACCAAAGTCGTAGGTTGAGAGCGCGAGAGAGGAATCAAAAATTGTGACCGCCCCGAATGAAGAGGTTCAGGCTTGCCCGCCCCAGCGGATAGAAGACCTTTCACACCCTCTGGCAGATTGACCTCCACCGCAACCTCAAACTCTTTTTTCTCCCAAGCCACAGAAATTTGCCCTCGAATCGAGTGATGAGTAGCTTGGACACACCTGACTGGGCCATCGAATTTCGGTGTGATGTGAACTTGCTCAAACCCTGGCGCTCGTTCCACTGGCTGAATGCCAACGACATGACGCCACACCCAGTCCGCTACCGAGGTAAAATCGCGATGACAAAAATCATTCATATAAGCTTTGCCCATCCAGGCATCGGTGTCCCAGCGTTCCCAGATCGAGGTTGCACCGTTGGCGATCATATGGCCGTAGCCGCCTGTGCGTTCGCTTAACACCATTCGACAGGCCGTCGCATGGCGGCCGTATCGGGAGAGCACATCTAGCAGGAGAGGAGTGCATTGGAACCCGGTCGAAAAACGGTGACAAGATAATCGTATGGTGTGGTCCAACCATCCAAGCGCGGATTCAATCATTTCCGATGGCAAAAGATCGTGGAACAAAGCCAGCGCATAAGCACCTTGACTATGGCTGTTCGCTTTGCCGTTTTCCCCGAAGAAATGCCGAGTAAAATATGTCTTCAAAAAAGTTGATCGTTCAAGCCACCGATCAGCCTCATTCTCCGCCCCAAAAATGGCCGCTATGCGGCCTGCCAAGTCGAAGTGGCGAGCCAGTAGCGCATAGGAGAAAGTCGAATTTTCCACCCCAAAATCGGTTTGTCGGGCCGGATCGGGGAGGTAGCCAGATAACGTCCACAGCGGTTCATAAAGTGTTTTTGCGTCAAGCCAGTCGCCAAAATAGGTAAAGATATCTGGCTCGTCCGACAGAGTTTGAGGTGCAATCTTCTCTAACAAAAGTGTTTGCTTTTGCAGAAATGGCCAGTTCTCTTCAATAACCTCACGATCCGCATAGTGAAGCCAATGCTGCCAGGTCACCACTAGAGGGCAATCGCTCCAGCCGAAGGTGAAATATTTGCTAATGCCGACATTTTCGTTTCTTTCTGTGAAAATGGGAACCGGCGCGAGCAGGGAATAATGCCCGGCGCCTGTCAGAGAGTCACACTCATGGAACCCGTCTGCAAAATCACGCAGCCACTTGCGGAAAAGCGCTCCAGCCTTCCTCTGGTAGAGGGTTGCAGACGCTCCGAGCTCAGAAACGGCCCAACCACTGCGTTCGCGAGCCGCGCAGTCAGTAGAAACCGAAAGAAGATTTTGGCTTATTGTGCGATCACACGCCTCGACAATAGAGTCGAGAACCGGGTTGGACGATGAGAAAATTCCTGCGAGCGGGGCTTCGGAATGGATCAGCAATGCCACGGCATCTTCTTTGTTCAAGGGTTCGGCCCCAACAATTTGGACATAGCGGAAGGAGTGGATCGTGAACAGTGGTTCGTAAACAAAAGTCTCCGACGACTCAGGAATGACCTTATCTCGCTGCATTGCAGCGCAGAGATTGAAGGTGTGTGGCGTTGTGCCATCCGACTCAAGAGATTGGACATGCTGCAACCTGATTGGTTTACCCGCCTGCCCCCGCAACCTGATGCGGCAGACGCCAAGAACCATCTGGCCAAAGTCTAGCAGGTAAACGCCCTGCTGTGTTTCCTTAACTTCAACACAAGGTATTTCCTTCTCGATGCGTATTCCTGGGTGATCCTGGAGTTGAAAAACGAAATCCGATCTCTCATTGGACAAGGAGCGTGTCGCAGATGAAGCCCAACCGTTGTCGTCAAACCCTGGCCGATCCCAGCCATCGGCCAGAAATCGCCGATCAAAAACCTCTCCCAAATACAAATCGGTCTGTCGCCAAGGACCCTGAGTGCTGCTACGCCAGGAATTGTCTGTGATTAAGATCTCTTCATGTCCATCCGCATACCGAAGCGTAATTCGGGCTGCGAATTGGTGATAAAAGCCTTCGGTTTGCCCATTTTGTATTCCAGAGGACAAGGTGCCGAAGGTCCATCCGTCGCCCACCACGGCAGCAATCACGTTCAGGCCATCCTGAAGATGCGACGTAATATCCCACCGTTGCACCAACAGCCGACGCTGAATTTGCGTCCACTCAGGAGCGAAACGATCTTCTGACACTGCACGACCATTGACTAAAGCGGCATACACTCCAAGGGCAGTGGCCTCCAGGAATGCTTCAACGGGGCGCTCCGTGAGTTTAAATTCCCGCCGAAATAACGTGGCTGGCGGCAGCGGGGTTCTACGTCCGTCATTGACAAATTGCGGCTGGTAGCGCGGCACTCCGTCCAGTTGGTCAGATGCGGAAACTTTGGCAATTAACGCCAAGTTGTCGCCTGTTGGCGAGAGGATGTCAACCTCCGCTAAAGCAAGGGCAAAACGTTTTGCCTCGTTTCGACTAAGCAAATTTGCGCTGTAATACCCTCCCAACCGCGTTGCGACAACACGCACATATCGGGCCGAAACGGGAGGAAAGCCAATGGTGACCGGATCATCTTGGGGATTTGCATGAAACCACCCCAGAAATTCGCCTTCCGCATTAAAATCAGATTCCCGGCGCTCCATTGGATCAACCCACTCGGCCACCGAACGGGCATCGGAAAAATCGGATCGGTCGGCTATTTCAATGCAAACACATCGTGGAAAATAAAGACCGCTTGCACGCCATTGTTCCTTGTGTCCCTCCTCGTATAGCGGAAACAATGGGTAAAGCACCACTGCGTTGAAAGAGCGAATATCTCCCAAGTCAAATGCCACCCACTTCGCTTTTTCGGGCGCATCGGTGTATGCGCTGTGATAACCATGTCGCGCGTGTGTTAAATGCCCGTCTGCATCACGTTTATGGGCAATCCAGTTCGGTCGAAATTCTTCGGAGGGAGTAAAAATAATATGAGGTTTCAATATTGTTACGATTACGACATTTCTTAATGTGTCAAGGCGTTCAAGTTGCCTTGTCAAACAGGCCAAACTCTTTTTAACAGCACGGAAGAATTCTGCTTAAGAGATTTTCGAACCCCTTATTTACCTTCGACACATAGGCCTCTGGAGCAAATTCCTTAAACAACAACAAACTAAAAAGCCGCAGTTGGAAAGTTGCAAAACAAGCCTTGATATTTCTGAGGACATATAACTGAAAACATGTGATGACTTAATTAAACGTAACCGAAGAATTCAGAGTAAAAACTTTCATTTTGACTGCAGCATCTGTTTTTGTTCAAAATCATGGTTGGACTTTTCTTCATTCGCCCGACTGCGCCGAAAAAGAGGGATAAAACCGCAGACACCTCATACCCTTCAGTAACTGTCTGGGCCGATTTTAACTTTGCCGCGGAAAATGTAGTAAACGCTGGCCGTGTAGGCCAGAACAATCGGCACGCCGATCGCCGCGATGATGGTCATGATGCGAAGCGTTTTTTCAGTTGAAGCCGCGTTGTAGGCCGTGAGGGAATACTCCGGATGGGGTGAAGAATAGACCAGATTGGGGAACATCCCTAGTCCGAAAAGGGCCATCAAAAGAAGCATCGTCGCGCAAGAACTCAAAAAGGCCGCCCAGTCACGCCCATGATGGATTTCACGCGGAATGTTTGCCACCGCAAGGATCATCAGCACTACCACTGAAAAAAGCCACGGATTGGCTCGGAGCGCGTCGGTCATACGGGGCACATAAAGAAGAGTCGCCATGCTTGTAATAGAAAAAAGCACGATGAAGGCAATGATCAGCGGGTTGATCCAAGACCGCACCCTCTTCTGTAAATCGCCATCGGTTTTCATTGCCAGATAGATCGAGCCATGCATCATAAAGAGCGCAACCGTGGTGATGCCCATTGCCAGCGCGTAGGGATTCAGCAGCCCAAGAAAAGTGCCCGCAAATTCGCCCCTTTCGTCCAATGGCACGCCCCAGACGATATTACCCATCGCCACGCCAATAAGCAGAGACGCAGTGGTGCTTCCAATGAAAAATCCTCGATCCCACATCGCCCGCCACCAAGGCCACGGCTCCTTGCTGCGAAATTCAATCGCCACTGCTCTGAAAATCAGCGCAAAGAGTAATAACATAAACGCAAGATAAAACCCGGAAAAAACTGTGGCGTAAACGTTTGGAAAGGCTGCAAAGAGCGCTCCACCCCCGGTGACAAGCCAGACTTCATTACCGTCCCAGACCGGACCGATCGCATTATAAAAAATGCGTCGATCATGGTCACCCTTTATCAGCGGTAGCAAAGCTCCAACACCAAGATCAAATCCATCAAGAATCGCGTAGCCGGCAAAAAGCACGCCCACAAGAACGAACCATAGAAGATTATAATCAATCGTCATAAAAAGTTGAGAGCAGGGAAAGTTATGCGCGGCTTTGTTTCATCCAGCTTTCCGGTAGCGCAGAACTCTCTTCACGGTTTTCAGGTCCATGCTGGATCTTTCTGTTAAGCAGAAAAATAAACAACGCAAACAGCAGCAAATAGATGAAACCGAAGCCGATGATTGATGTTAGCACCTGATGCTCACGCACAACGGCCGAGAGACCCTGGCTCGTTCTTAAATAACCCCAAACAATCCACGGTTGCCGGCCGATCTCCGCCGTAAACCAACCAGCCTGATTGGCAATTTGAGGCAAGAGCACCGCTGGCACGCAAATTAGCAGAAAGGCTCGCGTCAGGGGATTCTCTGGTTTGTCAAGCAGGCCAAAAGCCCAAAGTCCACAACCCCAGCACGCCAAACCGATCAGGCTGAAGCCAATTGCCACCATCACATGGAAGAGCTGAAATGTTGCATTCACCGGCGGGCGGTTTTCAAGCGGGATGTCGTTGAGCCCGGTGACCGGATGCTCCGACGTGCCGCCAATCAAAACACTCAGCATTCCGGGCACGGCGATGCCCGTCGTTCTACTGCTCTTTTCATCTACCACACCCACAAGGTGCAAAGGAGCGTCGGGACCGCTTTCCCAGAGCCCTTCCATTGCCGCGAGTTTGGGTGGCTGGTTTTTAGCCACCCCAACTGCCGAGTGATGCCCCGTCACAAGCGAAAGCACCGAAGCCACCAACGCCAGAGCGATTCCAAATCGCAAAGAATAATGCGCAAATTGTTCATGCCGCTTGTGCAAAAGATACCATGCCGCAACACTAATTACGAAAAAGGCTGCTGCGGACCACCCACCCATCAGCGTGTGGGAGAGCCGATCCATTGAGGAAGGGTTGAACACCACTGCCCAAAAGTCGTCAATCACCATCCGCGCCTGCCCGAGGTCTTCGGGCTGTAGGGCGTAGCCAGGGGGCATGATTTTACCAGCAATCTCAAGGTGCGAACCGGCGGGTGTCTGCTGCCAAGAGTTGGCTACCACAATCCACACAGCACTGAAATGCGCCCCCAAAGCCACCATACACGTCGAGAAAAAATGCATCACCGGACCAACTTTATCCCAGCCAAACAACAACACCGCAAGAAAACCCGACTCAAGAAAGAACGCAAAAATCCCTTCAGCCGCCAGTGCGCTGCCAAAAATGTCGCCCACAAACCGACTGTAAGTCGCCCAGTTCGTGCCAAATTGAAACTCCATCACGATCCCCGACGCAACTCCGAGTCCGAAAATCAACCCGAAAATTTTCGTCCAAAAACGGGCCATATTGTGGAAAACAGGATTTTTGCTAACTAGCCAAGTACCTTCCATCATTACCAGCACTACCCCCAGTCCGATGCTCAATGGCGGAAAAAGGTAATGGAAGGCTACAGTGAAAGCGAATTGCAAACGCGATAGAATTTCAACTGACATGGTTAGTTGGCGTTAAGCGAATTTTGGAAACTATCTTCTAAAACAGCTAGCGCTTAGTTTTGCAGAAGCAAGCATCCAATGGCATTCACCAACACAGCGTCAACTCTTCCGGATGCCACCTGATGGGATTAAAAAGTTCAGCCACGTCTCAGGAGAGATAAAATCAAAATTGCCCATAATCACGCTGTGTCGCCTTGAGACCAAATTTTTTCGCAACCCAGTTTGACGAGATGGAGAGCAGCCGAACGTTCGGAAATTAGAGGTGTGGCTCAGCCGGTAACGCCGGTCGTGGCGATCAAACGAGTGCAAAAACTTCCCGACAAATCAAACGTCAGGCGGTTGGGAAATTGTATTTTACTCTTTAATACTAATATATGATTAAGTGCTTCACGTTGAAAAATAAAATATCATTAACATCCAAACCACGCCTTTGACAAAATGGGCGACGTTTACTGGTGTCGTTCTTTTTTGCTCCACATGTCATTGAAAAAAATGGCTCTAACGTGCAGGGAACTGCTGCCACAATATGAAATCTAAACAATAAACAACTCAGTGATATTATCTTCATTCCTCCGGGTGTCTGTGGCGGACTGCCTTTGGCGCCACCATTCACACCTCCTCAAGCGTACCATGCCTTTGTTCTGTTTGGCGGTGAAACCTGCAAGCCGTTCCGGCCCGGCCGTGGTGCCAGAGGTGGAATTTCCGAACTTCGCGAATATATGCCAATGAACGGCGGCGCTGAGAGCCCGGTGGAAGGGATTTTCGACAAAGTAAACCCTGCGGCCAAAACTGGCGACGCCTTTCTCGCCGAAGTGATGAGCGGCTTTTCAAAGCATCCCGGGTTTTCAAAGGAAGACCTGCTCAAGATCCCCGATGCCGCATCGGGGATCGTAAACCCGAGCGGGGGTCAAGCGCGCCTTCACTCTTTTTCACGTTCAAAAGTCGCCTGCTGGTGGATTTATCCTGGTGCAATATCAGGCGGCCAATCAAGGGGATATGGCCCAGCCAAGCGCGTTCGAAAGTCATATTTCCGCAAGAAAACAAATCTGGGCGGAGGATGCTGCCTGGAACGCTTCATTCGGCGAGGAAATCCTCGCCGCGAAGCTCCAGTCAACGACGCGTAAGGGCTTGAGTGATAAACGAGCTTTTTCTTAGCCCGGCGGCCATCCCATCGGACGTCCGCCGATCAAATGAACGTGCAGGTGAGGAACGCTTTCCCCAGCGTCCGGACCGTTGTTGATGACGAGCCGGTAACCGGAACGATCGATTTTTTCTCTGCGGGCAATTTCTGTTGCCGTGACAAGCAGATGCCCAAGAAGAGGGGTGTCGGTCGGCTCAGACTCGCCAACGCGCGCCAATGGTTTTTTGGGGATTACAAGAATATGAACAGGTGCCTGGGGGTTGATATCCCGGAAGGCGAGACACTGGTCATCTTCGTAGACAATGGTGGCGGGGATTTCGCGTGCGATAATACGCTGGAAGATTGTCATTGGGAGATTCTTGTGGTGTTGGTGGATTTAGCTGATTCGGAGAAGGAAAGGTTGACTAGCGCTTTCTTTTCTTCCGCGGTATTGGTTAAGACGGTTTCGCACGTGGGTTACAATCTCGTCGGAAAGCTTTTCACAATCGCGTCTCCAAGCATGCGCCCCAAGCAAAGTCTTTGTGGCCTCTTTTAGACCCTCAACGCGAAGATGCCGGGTGCAACGGCCGCTTAAGGAAGCAAGTTCAGTGTCGAGCATAGAGAAAAAAACCAATTCCCCGCCTGTTCCGGCGGATTGGGCGATGTGACGCAGGTCAATTCGCACGGGCATGGGGGGAGGGCAAAAATGGGCTGCCACATCTTTGTAGCCGGTGGCGGAAAGAACGGCGCGGACGGCTTCAACGATTCGCTCCAATGGCACGATGCGCTCGTCAACACGTTGTGAAAAGTACTCCATAACCCCTGCCCCGATATGATCGGCAAGCCACCATTTACGATAACCTGCTTGATGAGCGGCATGTGTTATTCCGTGGCGCAACCATGATTTTTCGAGAGTGGCAAGGGTGCCGTCTTCCAATTGAACCAGCGGGGGTGTTTTTTGTATGGCGATCATAGCTGGGGAAGGTTAGCCGAATTTGAACAGCGTACCTTGTTCTGCGTGCACTTTAACTTTACGTTCCAGAGCCTTGATCGTGTCTATAAACTCGCCGACATCCTGAAATTGACGATAGACCGAAGCATAACGGACATAAGCAACTTCGTCGAGGGAATGAAGTTTCTCCATCACTGCAATCCCAATATCGCGGCTAGCGACAACGCGACCAAAGGTGTGTTCCAAGTCGCTAATGATGTCGTCCGTTAGACGTTCGATGGTGGAAAGCGGGATGGGACGTTTCTCGCAGGCTTTCATAATGCCACCGAGCAGTTTGCTTCTTTCAAACTGTTCGGTGCGCCCATCGCGCTTTTGGACTTTAATGCTTGCCCGTTCGATTTCCTCGTAAGTTGTGAACCGATGTCCGCACCCTTGGCAAATTCTGCGCCGACGGATGCTTAAGCCGTCTCGCGACTGACGAGAATCTATCACCTTGTCTTCTAAACATCCACATTTAGGGCATTGCATTTGTGGCCTCGTGCACTTAACGAACCATTTCAACCCAATAGCTTGTGGTGTCAAGTGTATCCTGAAAGGAATTGTCTGACGCAGGAATAAAAAGACTTATCTATTTCCTTGGAGTGCCCCCGAGCGGGACTTGCTCAACTCATGTGAATCAGGCGATGACACCTCGAATAAGAAGGGGCGGCATCGGGCAGTCGAGTGAGCTGGCTATTGCACGGATCAGAGTAAATTCTTCGGGCAGTAGTTTTCCGTCAGACAAGATCGCCGTGGCGCAGGCTTGGAGTAACAGGCCACGTTGATCTGGAACGAGTTCGACCAGGTCATCGAGGGCATTATCGAGGTGTTCAAGTTTAAGAAACTCCGGGGGTGGCGGGACGCGGTCTTCCTGTGGCAGGCCGGGGAGGAGCGAGACGGCTTGGCTGTAAGCAGAGGCTCCGCCGTCTTCAGAGCCATTTGAGGCCGCAAGAAACCCGAGCAGGATACGTATTTGAGGGGAGAGTTTTGCTAGCGACCGACGGTTCACTCGTGGTGGAGAGTCCAGACCAAAGTGCTGGTCAAGCAGCCGAATAAGAGACCGATGCACGGCAAACTCAAAAAGACATATCTGCCCATCCAGTTCCATTATAGTGCGCATGAGGCGTGCCAGGGTGGAATATTGCCCGGGCGATAGAGCTCTCAGCGGGGGTGCAAGAATTTCGAGTACAGCAATTCGACGTGCGGGGGTGAGGGCCATCAATTCGTGAGTCAGCTTCAGTGAGTCGGCCGCAAAAACTTCGCCCATGACTTGAGAAACTTGCTCAAGCTGAGCACGTTGCACAACAGCTTCGCTGGACAGAATCAAACCGGTAAGAAGAGTTGCTGCACCATAAAGGTCGCGGCATGCGTCTAAGATTGGCTCTGGTAGTTCGTTGAGATCTGCTCGCAACCAATGCCCACTGGAGACTTCAAAAAGGCCGACTTTATCAATAATTTCGCTGACCATTTGGCTCACATGGGGTGCCCGGGCGGAGGCTGATTTATGTCCGAGGCTTTTTCCTGCGGTGCTCTGCTCAGCAAAACCGACACTCACGCCAGGGAAACCGGGAATTTGTGGCAAGCCCGGGATGGTGAGCGGAGGACGGCTAGCCTTTGATTCTTTTGGATAAGAGTCTTTCGAGTCGTCCTTCGCTTCACGTCTGCGTTGCTGTGAAGCAAGCCATCCGGCAAAGTCGCCATTAAAGTTCGGATCAATAGCCTTGATTCGGCGGATCAGCGGCGGATGAGTTGCGAGAAAACCGCCGAAGAGCCGCTGCAGCCCGTCGGCAAAGAACATGTGGCTTACTTCTTCCGCCCCTTGAGCTTTAACGTGGGAGCCAAAAGAGAGTGCTCCGATTTTTTTCAATGCTCCGGCGATGCCATCCGGATTCCGCGTGAATTGAACCGCGGAAGCGTCGGCAAGAAATTCTCGCTGGCGACTCACAGCAGCTTTGATGAGATTACTGAAAAAAGAGCCGATGCTCCCGATCATTAAGAGACCGAGGCCAAAAATCGCGAGTCCTACGAAGCTATTCCCCCTTTCGGACGAGGATGAGCGTATGGAAGAGGATCTTCCTGCGAGCTGAACCATCAGCCGACCGACCAATGCAATAAGGAGAATTCCATGAATCAGGCCGATAAGACGAATGTTCAGCCGCATGTCACCATTGAGGATATGACTAAATTCATGCGCAATAACTCCTTGAAGTTCGTCGCGGGAGAGGGCTTCCAATGTACCGCGGGTCACACCAATCACAGCATCACCAATGGTTTTGCCGGCGGCAAAAGCGTTGATACCGGGCTCGTTATCCATGACGTAAACCGGTGGCACCGGCACCCCGGAAGCGAGGGCCATTTCTTCGACCACATTGAGGAGGCGACGTTCGAGCGGTTCGCGGGTATTTGCCGGGTCAAGGAGTCGCCCGCCGAGCTGTGAGGCGACCGCAGATCCTCCCGCACTGAGGCTCACGGTTCGATAGAGACTGCCGAGGCTAACGAGACCTCCCACACCTACAAGTGTGCCAACGATGATCTCAGGTCTAAAGGCTTGTTGCCCAAGCCCGAGAGCAACAAGTCCCCAAATACAAGCAGCTATGCCAACAATGCCACAGGCAAATAAAAACAATAACAGGCCCGTGCGTTGTTTGGCTCGGCTTTGGTGGTCAAAAAAATTCATTCCAAAATGCTCTCCGGCAGTTGTCCGATTCGGACCGGGAGAAATCAAATTGAACTGAGGCGTTCGGTTGAGCTAGGAAAATGAGACCTTGGGAGCTTCTTTCTCGATCGGATTGTCTACCGTGAATTGACGCGCTTCTGTGAAACCAAACATTCCAGCGAAGATATTGTTCGGGAACAGCTCGCGTTTGGTATTGTAGGCCATGACTGCATCATTGTAGGCCTGGCGTGCAAAGGCTACTTTATTTTCCGTTGAGGTGAGTTCCTCTGTAAGTTGCATCATATTCTGACTTGCTTTGAGGTCGGGGTAGGCCTCTGAAAGAGCGAAGAGGCGTCCGAGCGTTCCTGCAAGGGCACCTTCACTCGCGCTTAACTGCTGCATGGCAGTGGCGTCGCCTGGGTTGGCTGCGGCGGCTGCATTTGCCGAAACTGCTTGGTTTCGCGCAGCAATGACTGCCTCAAGAGTGTTTTTCTCGTGGGCCATGTAGCCTTTCACGGTCTCTACCAGATTGGGGATGAGGTCGTAGCGGCGTTTTAATTGAACGTCAATTTGCGCGTAGGCATTTTTGAATCTGTTGCGTAGCTCGATGAGCGAGTTATAGACGCCCATGATGAACATCAGGAGCAGGAAAACTACAGCGCCAAGACCTAGGAGGATGGGCAGGATTATTTCCATAGGCCCTACATTTAGCATTTCGCGTGAGTGATCTCAAGTCTGAATTGCCGTTGCAAGGTGGCCCTCGGCGCGACACTTCGTAATGACCCTGTCGGCGGCGTTGACCTTCGTTGCCTTTCGACGTGTCATTATGAGCTTAACTCCCCCCCCCAGACTTTGGCGGGCACCTGGATGGTTCTGAATCTTGATAATCTGGATATACTTTAGCGTTTTGAGAGGAGAGATTTTCTCTGAGAATAATTTCTTAAAACTCGCCACTCGAAACCAGAAAAATCCGGGTTATGATTAAGTTATGGTAAATCAGGTTATCCAGGTTTCTATCCGCACTGTGCTCCCAAGCGCAAATGGATTTGCGGTTTTTGTTGGAACTGACGAGAAGGTGTTTGTCATCTACGTGGATCAAGGTGTTGGGACAGCCATTGCGATGCTTTTCAAAGGTCTGCCGAGGGAGCGTCCGCTGACACATGACCTCTTTCTGAATGTTTTGACCGCACTGGGTGCTCGCATTGAAAGGGCCATAATAAATGATATTAAAACCTCGACCTATTTTGCGCGGCTTATTATCAGCGCGGAGAATGAATTGCATACCAAAAAAATTCTCGAGATTGACGCCCGTCCGAGCGATTCGATAGCGTTGGCTTTGGCCCAGAGTGCACCTATTTACGTCACCAAAACTGTTTGGGATGAGGTGGAGGATATGTCGGATCTCTTGCGCCAGATCGAGTCGGGCCCTGGTGCGTCTGAACCTGACGGCCCTGAGCTTCACTGATCCTTATATCTTAAATGTCGGCTGTAAAGGACCCGCTGGCCGGACTCAACCCTCAGCAAATCGCTGCTGTGACTGCTCCGCCCGGGCCGGTTTTAGTGCTTGCCGGTGCGGGCAGCGGAAAAACCCGCACGCTGATTCATCGGTTGGCTTACCTGATTGCCAACGGGGTCTCCCCGTCAAGCATCCTCCTGTTGACGTTTACCAACAAAGCCGCGCGAGAAATGATCCATCGAGCGGCGCAAATCCTTCCCGAGGATGTCTTGCGAATATGGGCCGGCACATTTCATTCCATTGGCTACAGGATTCTGCGGCGACGCCGTGTGCGGCTTGGTGAACCGCCGCTAGCGGTTCTCGACAGGGACGACGCGGAGCAATTGCTGAAATTTTCCTATGCCGAGGTGGGTGTGGATCCCAAAAACAAAAATTTCCCCAAGCCCTCTGTCCTTGGCCCGCTGCTGAGTTACTCCATTAACACGCGTACCCCGCTCGAAGAGGTTGTTGCTCAGAAGTATGACGAGTTTTTTGACGATCTTGAACTTATTTCGAAGATCGCGGCAGTTTATGAGCAGAAAAAAAATGAGGCCAACGCGGCAGATTTTGACGACCTTCTGGCTGCCCCTTTGGCCCTTTTGACGGCGAACCCAGAGGATTTGGAATTTTACCAACGCACGCTTCGATTTATCCTCGTGGATGAATATCAGGATACCAACGCACTTCAGTCTGACTTGGTGGATTTGCTCGCTGGGGAAGCCGCCAACATCACCGCAGTGGGTGATGATGCCCAATGCATCTACTCTTGGCGCGGGGCGGATTATCGTAATATCATAAATTTCCAAAAGCGCCATCCGAAAGCGTTGATTTATCGCATAGAAACAAACTATCGCAGCCTTCCTGGCATTCTCGAAGTGGCCAATGCTTCGATCCGAAACAATTGCGTTCAATTTCCCAAAATACTTCTCCCTGCCCGCGAAGCGCCCGATATTCGTCCGGTGCGCGTGGCACTTGCCACCTCCGATGCCCAGGCGCAGTTTGTGGTGTCGCAGATTGTTGATTGTTTGGAGAGTGGCGTCCCGCCGGGTGAGATTGCGATCCTTTATCGCGCACACTACCAGTCTATGGAGGTGCAGCTGGCGTTGACCCGTGCCGGGCTTCGTTTTGAGATCACCAGCGGTATCCGATTTTATGAACAGGCCCACATTAAAGACGTTGCCGCTTGGCTTCGTTTCGCCACGAACCCTCGCGATGAGGTGTCGTTCAAACGACTCCTTAAGCCTCTGCCTGGGGTGGGGGAGAAAACCGCTGAAGGGCTCTGGAATAGGGTCTGCGAGCAAATTGAAAAAACCTCAGGCAACGAGCTCCCAGCACTTGGTTCACTGCTCGATCAGATAAAACCACCCAAGAAAGCCGTGGCGGAGTGGCAGCAGTTGTGTCGCACGCTCGACCAGATTGCTCCTGGCTCGCAAGGGAATCGCCCGTCTCCGAGTGAGGCTATCCAAATCATTGTTGAAGCGGGCTATGGTGAATACCTGAAACGAACTTATCCTGACGCGGAGGACCGGCTGACCGACCTCGAGGAGTTGGCGAGATTCGGGGATGGCTTTGATGATCTCACCGAAATGCTTGCTCAGATCAGCCTGCAAACTGACCCTGATGAAAGGGTGGGACAGCGAACAAGTGGAGGCGATTTGGACCGGCAGATCACCCTGAGCACCGTCCACCAGGCGAAGGGTTTGGAATGGTCGGTCGTGTTTCTTATCTATCTTTGTGAGGGCATGTTCCCGACAAATCGCGCCATTGGAAATCCAGGGGCTATCGAGGAGGAAAGACGGCTTTTCTACGTGGCCACCACGCGTGCCAAAGACAAACTATATCTTCTGCGGCCGCTGGTTCGGCAAAATGCGGGTTGGGGTGATCCATGCCCGCCACCTTCGCGGTTTCTTGTGGAGATACCTGACGAACTGACAGAGAACTGGGAGCTGGCTCGAACGCCATTTTAGGGGATCGCCCGCCGAAAGGATCTCGTGGGTCAGTTTGTGGCTGGGCTTCAGACGACAATATTGACGAGTTTTCCAGGGACGACGATCACCTTGCGGAGTGGTGTTGCCGCGAGTGTGGAGGAGATTTTTGGGAGAGCAAGTGCGGCAGCTTCGAGTTCGGCTTTGGAGAGGCTGGGCGCCACACGGAGATGGTCGCGCACTTTGCCATTGATCTGGACGACAATTTCGATTTCGGTTTCCTTGAGGAAGTCGTCGATCCAAGTGGGCCAGTGTTGATCGGTGATTCTACCCTTGAAAGAAGGGAATTTAATGCTGAGGTTTTCCCATAACTCTTCTGTCAAATGCGGGGCGAACGGGTTAAGTAGGATGAGGAAATCGCGCAGGACAGAGACGGGCCGTTTTTCGAGAGCGGTCAGTTCGTTTGCGAGAATCATCATCTGTGAGATGGCAGTGTTAAAGGCGAGTTCACCGAGGTCGAGCGTGACTTTTTTAATTGTGGCGTGCAGACAACGGCGGAGATTAGGAGTGGGCTGAGCATCCACGACTGACCCGGAGAGGATCCATAGGCCGTCGCGTGTCTCTTCCATAATGAGACGCCAGACACGGGCGAGAAAGCGTGAGACACCCTCTACGCCAGTGGTGCTCCATGGCTTGGCGTCTTTGAGCGGGCCCATAAACATTTCGTAGAGACGGAGGGCGTCGGCTCCATGACTTTGGATCACGGTCTCGGGGTTAACGACGTTGCCAAGACTCTTCGACATTTTCTGGCCATCTTCCCCGAGAATAATGCCCTGGTTGACGAGGCGTTGGAAAGGTTCCGCCGTGGAGACGAGGCCGAGGTCGAAGAGCACTTTGTGCCAGAACCGGGCGTAGAGAAGGTGGAGAACGGCGTGTTCAGTGCCACCGACGTAGAGATCCACGTTCATCCAATATTTTTCGGCTTCTTCGGAGACGAAACGGCTGGGGTTTGCGGGATCACAAAAGCGAAGGTAATACCAACAAGACCCAGCCCATTGCGGCATGGTGTTGGTCTCACGCCGGTATCCTTGCCCGGCAGAAACCCACTCCTTGGCGCGGGCGAGAGGTGGTTCGCCGGAGCCGGTCGGTTTGAAGTCGTCCAGCTCTGGAGGTAACAAAGGCAGATCTTCATCTGAAATGGGGTAATGAAAATTATCGTCATCCCAAACGATAGGGAAAGGCTCTCCCCAATAGCGCTGACGTGAGAAGAGCCAGTCGCGAAGCTTATAATTCACCCGGCGGGAACCGACTCCATTTGCTTCGAGCCATTCAATCATCGCACTCTTCGCACGGTCAGTGGGCAGACCGTTCAGGAAACCGCTGTGAATGTTGATGCCTTCTCCACAGAAAGGGGTGGGGGGTGTTGTAGAGATGCTGGATGGATCGGGGATCGAATCCCCCGCTGCCCCGTGTTGTTCACTGGGGAGAACAACCGTGCGAATGGGGAGTTTGAAAAGAGACGCAAACTCGAAGTCGCGCTCGTCGTGGGCTGGCACGGCCATAATGGCGCCGGTGCCGTAACTCATGAGGACGTAGTCGGCGATCCAAACGGGGATTTTTTCACCGTTGACGGGATTGATTGCATGAACACCGGTAAACACGCCGGTTTTTTCTTTTGCCAAATCGGTACGTTCAAGGTCCGTCTTTGCAGCAATCGAGGCACGATACGTTGCGATGGCATCCTGCTGTGTTGGAGAGGCGATTTTGTCCACGAGCGGATGTTCCGGTGAAAGCACCATGTAGGTCGCACCGAAAAGCGTGTCGGGCCGGGTGGTGAAAACTTCGATAGAGTGATTCGAGTTGACGATTGGAAAGCGGACGGTAGCCCCTTCGCTGCGACCTATCCAATTTCGTTGGAGAAGTTTGATGGACTCAGGCCAGTCGACAAGATCAAGATCTTCGATGAGCCGTTCGGCATATTCTGTGATGCGCAGCATCCACTGGCGCATGGGGCGACGTTCGACCGGATGACCTCCCACTTCACTGCGCCCATCCTCGACTTCCTCATTGGCCAGAACGGTGCCCAAGGCGGGACACCAGTTGACTGGCATTTCGGTGACGTAAGCGAGACGTTTGGAGTCCAGAAAAGCGCGACGTTCGGCGATCGGCTCGCTAGGATGCTCTTTTTCTCTGGAGATTTCCAGCTCCGAGATGGGACGAGCTTTACGCTGAACCGGGTCGAACCATGAATTATAAAGGCGGAGAAAGATCCACTGTGTCCATCTGAAATAAGCCGGGTCGGTGGTATTAACCTCACGAGACCAATCGTAGGAAAAGCCGACGCGTTTGAGTTGCTTCCTGAAGTTAGCAATGTTGGATTCGGTGGTCGAACGAGGATGCTGACCGGTTTTGATGGCATACTGCTCGGCCGGGAGGCCGAAAGCGTCCCAGCCCATGGGATGGAGAACATTGAAGCCGAGGAGCCGTTTGTGACGGGCAACAATGTCAGTAGCGGTGTAGCCCTCTGTATGCCCCACATGAAGCCCCGTTCCGCTGGGATATGGGAACATGTCGAGGATGTAGAATTTTGGTTTTGAGGGATCGAACCCGGGTTCGCCCGGGTTGGGCACGCGGAAGAGCTGTTCCTCTTCCCAAATGGCCTGCCACTTGGGTTCAATGCTGTCGAAAGGATATGGTTTACGACGAAAGTCGGGGCACATAGCATTCTGGTTGTGTGTCGTGATGAGGGTCAAAATGGGCTGGAAAAATAACGGATTCCGGCGAAATGGACAGCATGGATTTGAAAAATTCAGATGCGCCCATTTTTTTGGTTATTGCAACGCGGAACCGTCACAAAACAGCCGAGTTTGCGCGGATGTTGGGCGCGGGATTTGTGGTGTCAGATTTAACGAAGCGCCCTGACATCCCCGAGCCGACCGAGGATGGTGCTTCGTTTGTGGAGAACGCACGGATTAAAGCGCTGGCTGCTTCAAAGTTGCTATCTGAGTTGGTGCTGGCGGATGATTCCGGGCTTGAGGTGGACGCACTTGGGGGTGCGCCGGGGGTGCAGTCGGCCAGGTATGCCGGTCCGAAAGCGGGCGACGCATCAAACCGGGCGAAGTTGCTGGCCGAGCTCGATGCTTGCGGCGCGAAAGGGCGGGAACGGAGTGCGCGTTTCCGTTGTGCCTTGGTGCTGGCACAGAAGGGTGAGATTGTGGCCGAAAGCGTCGGTGTGGTTGAGGGATTCATTGGGACGGTTGAACGGGGCGCAGGGGGGTTTGGGTATGATCCCCTCTTTATTCCTGATGGTTTCTGCCAAACATTCGCAGAGTTGGAAGCGGATCTTAAAAACCACCTCAGCCACAGAGGGCGGGCTGTGGAGGAGCTGTTGGCTCTCTTTTTTAAACATTGAGAGGACGAAGATCCTCGTCTCCGAGACGGCATCGGCTGTCAATGTCGGGAGCGCCGCCGTGCGCGGGTACGGTAGTGTGATTTTAGGGTGGTGGTCCGGCCAGGAGGACGCAGCCTTCCTGTGCGGGCATAAAGCACAGCCTGCACTTCCCCCAAAGGCCGCGGGCCCGTTTGCCGATGAATACTGATAAGAACCGCAATAAAACAGATGGAGAGGAGAAGGTTGGAACCGCCGAAACTGACGAAAGGCAGAGGCAACCCCTTGTTGGGTGTGAGTCCGGTGGTAACCCCAAGGTTGATAATGGCTTGAAGGACGATGAAAAGAGTCGCGCCCATGCCAACGAGAAGCCCTGCTTTGTCAGGTGCCCGAATCGAAATGGAGGTCCCGCTTACGGCAATAAGGAGGAACGCAAAGACCACAGACAGCGTGCCCACAAGTCCCATTTCCTCGCCGATGATTGTAAAGATAAAATCGGTGTGGCTAAATGGAACGTAAAGCAGTTTTTGTCTGCCCTTGCCAAGCCCGACACCAAAAGCGCCACCAGATCCGATGGCGTTGATTCCTTCGGTCTGCTGTCGTGATTCGTCGGCCGCTTGTTCAGGATTGAGAAAAGCTTCGATTCGGCTGCGACGTTCGGGAGAGTTTAGGAGAAAAAATGCCAATGCGACGATCACGATTAGTCCCGAAACAAGAAGGTAACGAAGGCGCGTGCCTCCAATGAACATAAGAATCCCCGAACAGAGCAGCATGAGCACTCCTGTGCCGAAATCGGTTTCCAGTAAGACCAGACCAGCGACCGTGCCAACCGCAAGGCCAGGAATGACAAAGCCATGAAGAAATTCCGCTGCTCTCCTGCCGATGCGTTGGAACCAATAGGCGAGGAAAAAGACAAGAGCGAGTTTTGAAAATTCGGATGGCTGAAATGAAACGGGACCAAAGCTTATCCAGCGCGCGGCACCATTTATACGCTGACCGATTGGTTCAACGAAACAGAGTCCGAGAAGGAGACAAAACCCTACCAACCCCCACGGTGCGAATGCTAAAAGTCGGCGGTAATCTGTGTTGGCGATAAAAAAGAAGGGAATGACTGCCCCACAGAGGACAATAGCCTGTCGTTGAACATAGACCGATGGGGATGTAGCAGGGGGCGCATCGGGACGAAGCCGCTGCCGACCTTGCAAATTTTGAGCACCCGCGCTGTAGAGCGCGATCGCCCCGAATGCAAGCAGGATAATGGTTGCAACCGTTAGGATAAAGGCGTCCTTTTTTTCCATTGGAAATTGGCTCTACAACAGCGCCAGCGGGGCGGGCGGCCGAAGGTCAGTCGCGCGGGATGATAAGTTTTTGGCCGACCTGAAGTTTTCTCGGATCGCTGATGTTGTTGGCCTTGAGAAGGTTAGTGTAGTTGACGTTAAAACGTTTAGCAATAGCGACGGGGTTATCGCCTTTCTCAACAACATATTGCCGTTGGGCGACAGCCGTGTTGGAAACAGCTTTGGGTTTATCTGCAGGAGATTTGGTGGCGGGAGTGGCCAGTTCGGCAACCGGAACGGTCTGTGATTTTGCCTCGAGAAATTGTTCCTTGAGCGTGGCGGTGTCACTTGAAGTTTTTCCCTGTTTTGTCTCGAGGAACTGCTGGCGGAGAGCGTTGTCAGTATCAGACGAAACTGTTGGATTTGGCTTTGAAGTGGCTGGTGTGGGCTTGGGGCGAGAGCGGATTTCCTGAGATGCAGGTCGGGTGACGGGTGCCGTGGCTGTGCGGGTCATGGCGGTGATATTGTCTATATCCAAAGGTTTGGGTGCCTGGGCCGAGCGAAGAGGAATTTTGAGTTCCTGTCCGATCATGATTTGGCTTGCGTCCACGATGCTGTTAGCCGTGGCGAGATCTTTTAGCGGGACATTATAGTAGGCGGCGATTGAGGTAAGAGTTTCGTTGGCGCGCACATAATGGATGCGGGCCGTTGAGACATCGTCCACGCCTGAGGCGGTGGTTGTGCGGGGATAATTTTCCGCAGCAAGATCGGGTCGCGTCGTGCCCGCGCGTTCACGTAGTGATTGGAAACCAAAAAGCCCCGCGATAACGACGACGTGCATGAGCACAACGATGAAAAGTGCGCGGGAAAGCTTCATATGTGGTTCGGGTTCGTAGCCGAGTTCATCGGTGACTGTGGCGGTATGCGCACGGAGACGCCTTTCGGCCCCGAGGACCTGACGGGCTGGTGAGCGGCGGATTTTAGTAGCTGAGCGTGTGGTTTTCATTTTTATTTGTTTCTTGTTAAGTGAGGACTCAAAGGGTTTTTCAATGCACTCCGGGCAACGCCCGGACAGCAGCACGGAACCTTTCGCCGCGCTCGGCATAATTTTTGAACATGTCGAAAGAGGAAGTGCCGGGTGAAAAGAGGATGTCCTCGCCCGGCATGGCGATGGTGGCGGCCAGAACGACCGCCTCTTCAAGAGAGTTCGCCAGGCGGCATTCGGATTTGGACCAAAGCGCTGCGAGCCGGTAACGGATTTCTCCGATGAGGATTACCAAACGCGCCTTTGCGGCAACGAATTCGGCCAGAGTGGAATAGTCGAACCCTTTATCTTTACCGCCGGCGATAAGGATAGCAGGCCGGTGCAACGCGCCGAGTGCCTTCTCAAGTGAATCGACGTTGGTGGATTTTGAATCGTTGATAAAACGGATTTCTCCGCCTTCACGGAGGAGGGAGCCGACGATTTCGAGCCGGTGAGGCGCGAGGCGGAAGGAGCGGAGAGCTGGACGCATCGCATCGAAACTGATCCCGAACGCCAGGCCGATTGCCAGTGCGGCCATAGCGTTTTCAGCATTGTGCGCCCCGACGAGTGCTGTGTCTGCAAGATCGGCCACGGGTTCACCGTGGTAAAGGATTTCTGTTCCAAAACGCGAGAAATCACCCCCGGTATCGAATGCGCTGAAGGTGATCTGTTGGGCGGCGGTTGGAAGTGGATAATCCCGAAGATTGACAATAGCGATATCGTCAGATGTTTGGTTTTTAAAGATACAAAGCTTGGCGCAACGATAGCTTTCAAGATCGGGATACCGGTCCAGATGATCAGGGCTGAAGTTAAGCCATGCGGCGACCTTCGGGTGGAAGGTCTCAATGGCTTCTAATTGGAATGAACTGACTTCGAGTAACGCGATGTCTGACTTCACTTGGCCGAAGGCGGACGAAAGGACAACATCCGAAAAGGGACGTCCGATATTCCCACAAGGAGGAGCGATCTTTCCTCCGGCCGCAAAAATTTCTCCCGCAAGAGCCGTGGTTGTGGTCTTGCCGTTCGTTCCCGTGATGGCCACGACTGGGGCGCGGTTTTCACGGAAGGCCAGTTCAATTTCTGCAATCAAAGGAACCCCCGCCTCACGGAAGGAACTTACCATCGGAACAGCAGGATCAATACCTGGGCTGAGAACGGCCAGATCAAAAGGACCAAAAGCCCTGACAACTTCGTCACACTGGACACCGGACACCACAACGAGTTCAGGTGAGCCAATACGCTCCGCGGCTTGCCGCCCGGCGGAAGGGTCGGAGTCTAGCAAGGTCACGCGGGCGCCCTGATACAAAAGAAGACTTGCGGCCGCCTCGCCACTCGCACCGGCGCCAATGACTGCAATATGTTGTGATTGCCGATTGGTCATCGCAGTTTAAGTGTTGCAAGGCCCATCAGGGCAAGGATTGCCGAGAGAATCCAAAATCGGACGATGACGGTGTTCTCTTTCCACCCAAGCAGCTCGAAGTGGTGATGAATGGGTGACATGAGGAGAATTCGTTTGCGACGGAGCTTAAAGCTAGCCACCTGCAGGATGACCGAGAGGGCCTCGATGACGAAAATGCCACCCACGATCAGAAGAATAATTTCCTGTTTACAGAGGATCGCGACGAGGCCGAGGGTGCCGCCAATGGCCAAAGAACCGGTGTCGCCCATAAACACCCGAGCCGGGTGACAATTGAACCAGAGGAATCCTAAGGCCGCCCCCCCCAGAGCGCAGCAAAGGATGGCTAATTCGCCATTCAGCGCGTGATGAGGTAACATGAGATATGTTGCCGCCCGCAGATCGCCGGAAAGATAGGTGAAAACCGCATACGCCCCCGCTGCGGTGACTGTGCATCCCGCAGCAAGACCGTCAAGGCCGTCGGTGAGGTTAACCGCATTCGAGCTACCCACAATCACAACAGCGTAAAAAACCAAAGCAAACAGCCCCATGTTAACGAGAAGCGGTGTTTTGAGAAAAGGCACATATAGCTCTTGGGCGCTCTCACGGGTCTCGGGATGAATCAATAGAACGACACCGACCAGGCCGGCAATGAAAAATTGTGCGACAAGCTTAAGGCGTCCGCTCAGTCCATCGGATTTCCTTTTGGCAACTTTTAGATAGTCGTCCACAAAACCCACTCCGCCAAGGCTAACCAACGCAAAAAGGGCCAGGCCAATGTGCAAATTATCAAGTCGCGCCCAGAGAAGCGTCGAGAGGACTACCGCTCCGATGATCAGAATGCCGCCCATGGTGGGGGTATTCTTTTTGCCGCCATGCAGTTCGCTCAGGCGGTGAACTTCCTCTTTGCTGCGGATGGGCTGGCCGAGTTTGAGGGAGATCAGTCGGCGAATCACAAAGCCCCCAAACATGAGACACAGCAGAAAAGCCGTGAGCGCGGCGGAGACCCCACGGAAACTGACGTAACGAAAAACGTTTAACGGTTCGAAATAGGAGGTGAGTTGATGGAGATAGTAAAGCATTTGACTAATTCGAGAGCGCCTCAATAAATCGCTCCATTTGAGCGGCGCGACTTCCCTTGACAAGAATGAAATCACCGGGCTGGAGCATAGGTGCGAGGATATGGGCGGCTTCCTCAGGCAAGGCTACGTGTTGGATGAAGCCGACGTTGTTTTTAGACGCCTCATCGGCTGCCCATGCGGAGAGTTCCCCAACCGTTAGAAGAATATCAATTTCAGCTGCTGCGGCACCCACAGAGCGATGACCCTCTTCGGCAAAATGCCCGAGCTCGCCCATGTCGCCAAAAACGATAATCTTGCGTGCTGTGCCTGCGAGGTGCTTCAGAGTTTCAATCGCTGCTTTGGCCGAGTCGGGGTTGGCATTGTAGGTGTCGTCAATAATGGTTGCGCCTCTGACCTGCAAAATTTCGAGCCGATGCGATGGGAGGCTTACCGAGGAAAGGCCTGAGGCAATTGTTGCGGCATCAAGCCCAGCGGTATAAGCAGCTGCGGCCCCTAGAAGCGCATTGCGCACCATATGAATGCCCGGGCAGGTCATATAGACCTGCGCAGTGCCAGACGGGAGAATGAGCTCGAAACGGACACCTGAAATCGATGGCTGAGGGTTTGATGCACGAACATCACCCGCATGGAACCCAATAGTGATTTTCTTCGCCGCAGGAAGCTCAGCCATCCGCGCCGCAAAATCGTCTTCGACATCATAGATGAGTGTGCCATCCTGTTTCAATGCCCGGACAAGATCTGCTTTTTCCTCAAAGATTTCGTCTCGTGACCCAAGGTTTTCGATGTGGGCAACGCCGATGTTGGTGATTATTGCGATGTCGGGACTCATCATTGCTGCGAGAGGGGCTATCTCGCCACGGTGATTCATTCCAGCTTCGAAGACACCAAACTCATGCTCCGGCTGCGCTTCGAACAGAGAGAGCGGAACGCCAATGTGATTGTTTAGATTACCCGAGTTTTTAACGACTTTAAACCGTTGTCCCAGAGCCGCGGCAGCAAATTCTTTAGTAGATGTTTTGCCGTTGCTACCGGTGACGCCAATAGTTTTCATCGGCAGTCGGGCACGGTGTGCCGCTGCGATCGCATGCAGTGCTCGAAGTGTTGACGGCACGCGGACGATGAGAAACTCTTTAGAAATCGCAGGCATCTCGAAGACGATAACAGTTGGTTCAAGGAATGCTCCAAGGGCTCCCGCTTTGAAGACTTCATCCACAAACCAATGCCCGTCGAAGTAGCCGCCGCGAATAGGGATAAACATTTCTCCGGGCCTAATTTTGCGAGAGTCGGTATTGATACCTTGGAAGTTAACGCCGAGTGAGCTGGGGTCGCCCTGAACGATGTCACCGCCGACCGCGTCGAGAATCTCTTGAAGTGTGAGAATTGTTTTCATAATCTGCCTAGTGATAGCAGGGCGAATCTAACGGGAACCACCGGATCTTGAAAGACGGGATTGATGGGCTTCGGCAGATTCCTCAGCGGCCTTGGCGGCGGAGCGAGCCTCGATGGCCCAGCGCGCGACTTGAAGATCGTCAAAAGGCAGGGTGTGCTCAGCAAATTCCTGATAGCTCTCGTGCCCCTTGCCGGCAATTAAAACGATGTCGCGTGGCCGGGCGAGTTCGACAGCACGAAAAATGGCTTCGCGACGATCCGGGATGATTTCTCGCGACGCCTGCGGGATCGCTATGGCGATTTCATTGAGAATGGTTATGGGGTCTTCAGAACGGGGATTGTCCGACGTGAGAATGGAGAAATCTGCCCGCTCTGCTGCCACGCGCCCCATCAACGGGCGCTTGGCGCGGTCTCGGTCGCCGCCACAGCCAAAAACACAAATGAGACGGTTAGGAGACAACTCCCGGAGAGTGTCGAGAGCATTCAGAAGAGCGTCCGGGGTGTGCGCGTAATCCACAAACACCCGGAAAAGTTTTTTTGCGGGAACATTCTCTAGCCGCCCTGGCGCAGCAGGGCACTCTTCCAGAGATTTGACCGCCTCACGTAGATTGAGTTCCAGTGCGGAGACCGCTGAGAGGGCAGCAAGGGAGTTGAGGACGTTGAAGCGTCCAATCAAAGGCATACGGACGAGGAAACTTTTGCCCTCGGCATCCAGCCGATAGCTCGTTCCACCAAAATCAATCCGGGGATCCGACGCCCGCAGATCGGCGCGAAGAGAAAACCCAAATGTTTTCAGCGGCAACTTGCCTGAAAACTTGTCCACAAGTCGGACACCGGCGGGGTCGTCGATGTTAATAACGGCCGTGCCACGTTTGTCGGCGACCATCAATTCAAAGAGACGCGCCTTGGCTCTGAAGTAGGCCTCCATCGTGCCGTGATAATCGAGATGATCTTGCGTCAGGTTGGTGAAGATGCCGACATCCAAATGAATTCCGTCGGCGCGACGTTCGTCAAGGGCGATCGAAGAGATCTCCACAGCTGCTGCGCGGCAGCCATTTGCACGCATTTTAGCCAGGAGTTCCTGCATATCGGTTGATTCAGGCGTTGTGCGCGTGGCTGGCAAAAAACGGCCACCGATGTCGTAGCGGACTGTCCCGATCAGGCCGCAACGGTGATGGGCGTCGTCAAGCAGATGCTTAACAAGGAATGTTGTGGTCGTTTTCCCATTAGTCCCTGTAACACCGACGACTCGTAGACTTTCGGAGGGATCGCCATGAAAGCGCCTTGCAATCTCTGCCATCGCCGCTCTCGGATCAGGTGCGGAAATGCAGGGGACAGGGAGGTCGGGCACAATAGAATCAGTAAGGATGGCCACCGCCCCGCGAGCAAGGGCTTGTGGGATAAAGTCGCGCCCCTGGGAAATCCGACCTGGCAGGGCAAAAAAGAGCGTCCCAGCAGTGACGCGTCGAGAATCATAAGCGAGCGCGGAGATTTCAACCGCCGGGCTGCCCGATACTTCTAAGTTGAGTTTGTCGAGCAAAGTCTTGAGCTGCATTATCAATTTAGGGTTGCGCTGTAGCGATTGGCCCAGCGGGTGATGGCTGAAGGTTGAGGTAGCTCGCAGCACGTGCGGCGAGCGCGGCAAAAATCGGCCCCGCAAGACGTCCCCCTGTTCGATCTTCTTTGCTTCCTTGCGGTTCGTCCACGACGATAATCATGGAAATTTGAGGGTCCTCTGCCGGTAGGTATCCTACAAATGAGAGGACATAGCGTCCGCCATCAAGATAGCCACGCCCGTTTGGCGCCGCCTTCTGGGCGGTGCCAGTTTTCCCGGCAACGCGAAAGGGAGGCACCGCCGCGAGACGCCCTGTCCCCTGGGGGCCGGTAACGTCCTCAAGAGCTGTGGCCACTTTTTTGGAAGCGGCTAGTGAAATAACGGTGCGACTGAAGGCGGGTTCAAATTTTTTCACGACCCGACCGGAACTTTCTTCAATGCGAGAGACCAGGCGCGGTTCGACAAGCCGACCTCCATTGGCGATGACATTCATTGCTGTCAGCATTTGAAGAGGAGTAACCGCGATACCCTGTCCAATGGGAATGCGGGCGATCGACAGGGAATTCCAATTTTCGGGGCTATGAACGATTCCCGGCAACTCACCTGGCAGTTCGATACCGGTTTTGAACCCAAAACCAAAACGCCGAATATAGTTGTAGTAACGATTTTCGCCAAGCTGAAGGGCTAGTTTTACGGAGCCAATGTTGCTCGAACGGGCGAGAATTTGGCGAACCGTCAGATCACCAAAGGGGCGGTGATCGTTCAAATCTCTTCCGCCGTAGTAAAACTTGCCGTTCTCACAAAAAATAGTCGTATCCAAGTCCGCTAGGCGTTCGTTCATCGCTGCGGCAACGACGACGATTTTGAAGGTGGAGCCGGGTTCGATCACAGATGCAATGGCTCGATTGGTTTGGCCTGCGCCCTGTTTGCCAGGTGTCCGAGGATCAAATGCCGGGCGGCTGACCATTGCCAAGATCTCGCCTGTGCTTGGACGGGAGAGAATAACGACCATCGACTTGGGCTTGTGCTCAGCCATCACAGAATCAACCATTCTTTCAGTGATGGTCTGAAGCCCCATGTCAATTGTTAAATAGACCGATGCCCCATCTCGTGCCGGGATCTCTTCACCGCGATACGAAACAATTTCAGCTCCAGAACCGTCCCGCTCGATATTCCTGCGGCCGTCAACACCCCGAAGCCATTCTTCCATGGAACGCTCAACTCCGTGGACCCCACGGCGGTCAAAACCGAGAAAACCGATAACATGGCAAAGTGCCGTTCCATTGGGATAAATCCTGCGCATGTCGTCCCTTAACATGAGCCCGGCAATGGGTGTGATTTTAAGGGCTTGCTTGAGCCCCGCAGCGCGTTCTTCCGTAATGTTGCGTTCAATTTCTATATTGTAATTTTTCGCGGCAATACCGGCAGTAATTTTTGCGGCGATTTCTTTTTCGGAGAGATTTATCCAGGGTGCAACCACCGCCGCCGCTTTTTCGGCATCGCGAACGCGGGTGCCGTCGGCCAGCAGGTGGATCAAAGGCTGATTTCCGGCCAATAACTCACCGTTGCGGTCGTAAATAAGCCCTCGCCTTGAGGGTATTTCCACGGTGAGAAGATGCTTTCTCGAGGCTGCCTCAGCGTATTTTTCATGGTCCATCCATTGCAACTGAACCAATCGGGCAGAGACGCCGGTCAGCGCAAAGCCTGTCATCACACAGGCAAGAACGGCGCGCGAACCCGGCTCCAGTTTCATTTGGCGGCAAACCCCCTGTTGCTGACTGTCCGAACTCCCTCCTCCCCGGGGAATCGGGTGGGATCTAATGAAACCAAACGTTCTTCCGGAATTGGAATCAAGTCCGAACCAATTTCGGCGAGTCGTCTCTCTAGTACAGGCCTCGAAGTCAGCTCCGCATAGCGCGACTCTGCCGCTTGGAGCGCCTTGGTAATTCCAGCCAACTCGATCTCCAAACGCTTTTTAACATTTCCAAGTTCGAGCATTTGAATATGAATATGGACGAAATAAAGAGCCACAGAGACAATCACCACAGCGCAGAGGACTATTGTGACGATCGGCCCGCCTTGCAGTTGACCCCCGGAGCGACGGCAATTTTTCACGATACCCTCCTTTCGACAGCCCGCAGCTTAGCGCTGCGGGCTCGGGGATTAAGTACAAGCTCCGCCGGAACTGGAGTCAGCGATTTCCGGGTCAACGGAGTAAACCACCTCTCCGGGTTCGGCTTCGGCGCAGGCCATGAGATGTCATCTATGAACTCTGCACTATGCACCCGGAAAAATTCTTTCACCTCTCGATCTTCGATAGAATGAAAGGTGATTACTGCGAGGCGTCCCCCTGGTTTGAGTAACTTTGCCAGTGCACGAAGTCCTTCGCGCAGGGCTCCCATCTCATCGTTGACGGCCATGCGCAATGCCTGGAAAGAGCGGGTGGCCGGGTGACGAGGCCCCGTTCGTCCGGCGGCTGAAGCAATAAGTGCGGCCAATTCACCGGTTGTTTGAATAGGTTTTTCGACCCGACGTTTTGCGATGCGACGAGCGATTCGGCGAGCGGCTGGTTCATCGCCAAACTCGCGTAGCATCCTGGCCAACGCGCATTCATCCCATGTGTTCACGATGTCTGCAGCGGAGAGGCCTGTTCGCGACATTCGCATGTCGAGCGGGCCATCTTTCTGAAAGCTAAATCCGCGCGCGGCATCGTTTAACTGATGGCTAGAGACACCAAGATCGAGCAGAGCGCCGTCTACGGCGGAAATTCCCAACTCGAAAAGGTATCTGGCTGCGTCACGAAAATTTGCATGGACGACCTTGAGACGGCCAGCCCATTCTGTAATGAGTGGGTGGGCATGGGAGATCGCGTCGGGATCTTGGTCGAAGGCTACCACGGTGGCCCCTTCCTCTAAAAACCTTCGGGTGTGACCACCTCCGCCGAACGTGCAGTCCACGATCAGTTTTCCGGCTCTTGGAGCGAGAATTCCTGAAACCTCTGCCGCAAGAACGGGTTTGTGGTAGGCGTTGCCCACGGAACCTTGCAGGGACGTTGTCTGCTCGATAAACATTTTTTGTTTTCTTTTGTGTTTTTTTCTTTTTGCCATTCCGCAGCGGCTTTTAGTGGCCGATCTGCGCCGCAATAGCCTGATAGGCCTGATCTTGTGCAGCGGCTGCAGCCTCCCAGCACTGCGGGTTCCAAATTTCAAAAATTCTGTTTGCTCCGAAAAGGATGACCTCTCCGGAAAGCTTCACCTGTCGGCATTGCTCTTCAGGCAACAGAATGCGCCCTTGACGATCGGTGGCTACATGCTGCGCCCGGCGGTAAAAACCACGCTCCCATGTGATGCGGTCTCGTTCGGAGATGTTGGGATTAGAGGCAACTTTTTCGCTTATTCGACTCATCTCGTTTGGTGGAATGACCCTGAGAAAATCTCCCTGCGGAGAGGGGATTGTGTAAAACTCGTCCACCTCCGAGGCCCGCCAACGAGCCGGAATGGTCACGCGGTTTTTCGCATCCATTGAATGCGTAAAACATCCCGCGAAGATCACATTTTGTAGTTCGCCATTCATTCAGGCGTAAGAGGTGTAAAGAGGTTTTGGGAGATGTTTGGTAGTAACAATGAGCCGCGAGCCGAATGGGGGCATGCGATAGTGAGCGCCATTAAGATCCACTCACTGCCATTATCCCCCACTTTGACCCACTTTTACCCACCTTTTTAGGTTTGGTCAATATAAATTTTTCTTTTTTGAGAGATTCAACCCGCGGCTTTGCCTCTTTTTTCTGCCAATCTCCCCCTCCCGAAAGAAGGCTTGATTTCCGGAAAATTGCGGTCTTCTTTGTGCAGTATCGGGGCCTCCCGATCTTTGCCGTCTTCCTCGACGACTTCTGTCGAGCCATCTCAACCAAACATCACTAGATTATGTCAAAAATTCTCGTCACCGGCGGGCTTGGTGTCATGGGCACCACCCTCGTCAAAGGGCTTCTTTCTAAGGGGAATTCTGTTCGCGTTCTTGATATTCCCAATCACCCGCATAAAAACCGCCTCGACGGCACCGGGGCGGAGCTTGTCTTTGGCGATATCACAAACCGTGAAAGTCTGGAAGGTTTACTCAGCGGTGTGGATACCGTTTTTCATCTTGCCGCTGTGTTGATTGCGCGCGACCCGGCAGTTTTTGAAAAGGTCAATGTGCAAGGGACGAAGAATCTGATTGAGGCCTCGATTAAGGCGGGTGTGAATCATTTTATCTTTGTTTCATCCGCCTCTGTGGTCTATCCCCATACGACACCGTATTCTTTGTCGAAACGGGAGTGCGAACGGATGGTGAAAGAACAGACTGCGATGAAATGGACCATTGTCCGTCCGACACTGGCTTATAACGAGCATGGGGGACAGGAATTTAGGATGTTTATGGATTCGCTTACTCGATTTCCGATCTTCACGCCATTTATTGGGAATGGTCGCGCTCTCAAGCGTCCTGTGCACGTGGATGATCTCATGGCCGGATTCCTTGCAATCCCGGGCAACGAAAAAGCCTATGGCAAGACCTACGCCTTCAGTGGTGGCGAGGCGATTTCAATGTGGGATCTCGCTAAACTAATGTTAAAACACACCCGACAGAAAAGGATTTTCATCCCTATACCCATACCAGTATGCAAGCTCATCGCTGCGGTGATGGGTTCTATTATGAAAAATCCTCCGCTGACTTGGAACGGGATTGCTGGAGTAATGCAGGACGCTGACCTAGACAACTCAGAGGCGATGGCGGACCTTGGTTACAAACCTATCGGCATCACTGAAGGGATGCAGCGTTCCTACCCAATCTGAGCATTGTCTTAGGACCAATCCAGGATTGGTTGGCGCTGCAACTGTCCAATGCAAGTGCTCGTTACTGGAGCAACCGGGTATATTGGGGGTCGGCTTGTTCCGCGCCTGCTTGCGGCGAACCGAAGAGTGCGCGTGTTGGTGCGTGATCTGAATCGGATTGCCGGCCATTCCTGGCGGGATAAAGTTGAAGCTGTTGAAGGAAGTTTGCGAGATCGCGACGCCTGCGCACGGGCGCTCCATGGAGTGGATG
This sequence comes from uncultured Chthoniobacterales bacterium, assembly GCA_937924445.1. Classification (GTDB taxonomy): domain Bacteria; phylum Verrucomicrobiota; class Verrucomicrobiia; order Chthoniobacterales; family CALDSX01; genus CALDSX01. The sequence goes on along the minus strand of CALDSX010000001.1, from coordinate 50,169 downwards.
CTGCGTATTATCTGGTTCACTCCCTGACCGGCGAGAAGCACTTTGCCGCAGAAGACCGTCGGCTGGCAGAGAATTTTTGTTCTGCCGCAGCCAAGACAGCCCCAAAAACCATCTATCTCGGGGGGCTTTTGCCCGACGGGGGCGAGGCGAAGGCATCGCCTCATCTTCGGAGTCGAGCGGAAGTGGGACGTATCCTGCGCAAACATCTCCCTGTCACCGAGTTTCGGGCAGGACCGGTGATAGGTTCCGGGTCTGCCTCGTTTGAAATGGTGCGTTATCTGACGGAACGATTGCCTGCGATGGTCGCACCGCGCTGGATCCTGAACGAGGTGCAGCCAGTGGCCATTCGTGATGTGCTGGCTTATCTTTTGGGGGCGTTGGAAAAACCGCCTCTCGGTATTGTGGACATCGGGGCTAACCGGCTTTCTTTCAGACAAATGATGTTGGATTATGCTGCGGCGCGCGGGTTACGGCGGGTTATCATCCCGATCCCTTTTCTTCACCCACGGTTGGCAGCGTCCTGGATCGGGCTTGTTACGCCAATACCAGGACGCCTTGCAAAGCCGTTGGTCGAGGGGGTCGCAACCAATTTGCTGGCAAACACCGAAAAAGCTCGCCGCGAGTTTCCCGAGATCAACCCGCTCACGGCTCGTAAAGCTGTGGAGTTGGCAATCGCAAAGATCCGTGCCGGGGAGGTCGAAACAAGGTGGAGCGGGGCATTGGGTGCGGCAGAAACATTCGAGTTGAAGGACTGGGAGGGTCTGATTCGCGAAGTTCGAACGCTTCATGTGCCAGTGCCGCCATCCGCTGTGTTTCGGGCATTTTGCAGTCTTGGCGGCGAGAATCACTGGTTAGTTTGGCGGTGGGCATGGGAGATTCGGGGGCTTATTGACCGGCTCATCGGCGGGCCAGGACTGCGACGCGGTCGTCGTGATCCGGAGGAGATATTATCGGGCGAAGCCCTCGATTTTTGGCGAGTTGAGCAAGTAAAAGAAAACACCCTTCTTCGTCTTCGTGCGGAAATGAAGGTGCCGGGTCATGCCTGGCTTCAATATGAAGTTTTCCCGGAAGAGAAGGGCAGTCGTCTCACACAAACTGCGCTCTTTGCGCCAGAAGGACTCTCTGGTGCAATATACTGGTATACGCTCTACCCCATCCACCGGTTGATTTTCAGTGACCTTGTGCGAGCTGTCGCTCGTCGAGCGATTCAACTGAATAACCAGGCGGAGCAAAAAATTTGATGGGACACATTCTCTCCAGAAGACGATTTCTGTTCTCTTTGTTAGCTTTTTCGGCAACCGGTATCTCGGGTGGCGCTTACATGAGATTCATTGAACCCGAGAGCCTTGAGGTGACCTGCAAGCGCGTTCCGATAAAGGGTCTGAAGCACCCATTGCGCCTTGTGCACCTCTCGGACTTTCATGCCTCTCCCGTGGTGGACTATGCGCTCATCGAGCGGGCCGTCGATCTCGCACTCGAGCAAAAGCCAGATTTCGTGGCTTTGACCGGAGATTTTATCACGTGGGAAATAAAAGAGAGACCGAGATACGCTAAAATTATCAAAAAACTAACGGCGACTGCTCCGGTCTTTGCTTGTTTGGGAAATCACGACGGAGGGCGCTGGGCCGGCCGAACCCACGGGCTTGCCGACCCATCCCACGTCGTGAGTCTGTTGGACGAAAGCGGAGTCTGTTTTCTATTCAACTCACGAACCACAGAACGCATAGGAGAGTGTCTGGTGGATATTGTGGGATTGGGCGATCTTTGGTCGGGCGACTGCCAACCGGAACGTATCAAGGATTTTCACTTGTATCGCCGCCCCGTTTTTGTGCTTACTCACAACCCAGACTCCAAGGAACTTCTGCTTCCGTTCCGCTGGGATCTCGCGCTTTGCGGTCACACCCACGGTGGACAGCTTGTGATCCCTTTCGTGGGCCTGCGCCCCTTTCTCCCTGTGAAAGATAAAAACTTCGCTGAGGGACTCCATCGCTGGCATCATCATTGGATTCACATCACACGAGGAGTGGGCAATTTGCATGGGATGCGATTCAATTGCCGACCTGAGGTGAGCCTGCTCGATCTGGCGCCTGATCAAGCAACGGGTGAAAATGTGTAGGTGCCGATAGGGACACCCCCCAATTGATAGCCGCTTTCATCTCTAGCCCGGATATTTTATTCTTGGAAGATTTTGTCTTGCGATACGGTTCGGGGCTTTCGGAGAGGGGATTCGGGGGCCTTGGGAGGGTGATTTTTCTGATTTTGGGCAGATTGACCCCAGCCCCCGTTGTTTTTATGGTGCCGGGGTCAGCACCCAAAGGCTTCAAGCCGAACTCAAGCGCAGCAGCATGGAGCGGAAGATTTCCTGGCAGGCAAAGGCGCCGGAGTAGAGCAACTGAATGCGGCGTGTATTGCGCAGGATGACTGCACCAATCTTCAAGAGCTTCAATCGGATCGTGCTCACCTGTGCACGGGCCAGCTCGGTGCCAGCTAGTCCCACGCGCCGGATGGTTTCCAAGAGCACGTAGGGCACCGGAAAGCAACAGGCGGAACTGATTGGCCCACCACCCCGAGCAACTGGTGCGGTCGGCAAAAAGTCCGAGTTGCTGTTCTTTGATCCGGTTTTCCATTTCTCCGCGGGCGCGGTAGATCGCGTCGTAAATGTGCTGCGCATGGCCTTCCAGGTCGCTCAACAGGAAGCGTGGATTGGCCCCCTGTGCACCATGTTCAGGTTTGAGAGTCACGGTCCGTGGGCGATCCCAGCTTTTGGCTGCATACTCAATCCAACAGAAGTTGCGTTGCTTTTCTGCGGTGGCTGCAAAACCATCGGCCGCCTTTGCCATAAGTTCCTGCGCCTGGAGCAGCAGTCGCGCATTCTTGGCCGGCCTGACTGCATAGTGGATTGCATGTCGCTCGCACCAGCGCAGCTTTTCCAGCGGCAGAAGCCCGAGTCGGCTCGCAAGATGATCTTCACTTCCGCCCACTCTTGGCGCAGCCGGTGGGCCAGCAACTTGAGGATGGCCCATGCGTGCCGGGCAGGGTCAATGTTGCCGGGCCGCAGGTAGCTCACCAGCAGTTGTTCTCCACAGAAGACCTAAAGGGGCAGGAAACACCGGTCGCCGTAATAGCTATGGAAAAACCGACTCTCCTGCATCCCATGCACCCGGTCATCGGTGGCATCGAAGTCGAGGAGCAATTCCTGTGGTGCCACCTTGAAGGAAGCAATGAATTGCTCGACCAAAACCTTCGACATCGCCCAGGCGCTTTCGCGATTTGCCCGATTCTCCAAGCGGCACAAGGTCGGGCTGCTGGCCCGCTGTTCTCCGCGCTCAGTGGCACTCTGCCACACCAGATCCCCGCGCAGCGTGTCGTGATCGTTGAGGTCTTCGTAGCCCAAGGCCAGCCCGTAGATGCGTTGGCGCAGCAAATCAATCTGCCGGTGGGTGATCAGATTCGGATCGCGTGGATCACTGATGGCCTCGTCGAGTGCCTTGCACATGCCGAGGCGGCGGTCTGCCTCTCGAAGTGCCATGTTTCCTCCATCGCTGGTGACATCTCCACCGGTGAAGGAGGCCTGGATTTTTCGACGATCAAAGCTTGGAAAAGTGAAAAGTTCCGCGTGACAGTATGGCTTTAGCGAAGCCCGTTGGGGTTTTGTTCTAACACTATGAACCTTAGCAGGTTACCTGCCGAACTTCGCTATTTTTTAGCTCCTGCCATGAAATATCCGGGCTGGTTAGCCGCTGCCACGGGGCGATAGAGACTTTCTTGCCGTTCGGCGCGGAATGGTTCCGATGGGGAATTTTTCGCAGAAGAAATTTCAATTTGCAGAACTCCTAGAACTGCTGAAGAATTCTAAGTGTTGATTATATAAGACGCCTGAGGAATATGTAAAAAGCGATGAATTCATCAGACGCGCCTCTTCCCCCCGAACCACCATCCCCTCTAGCAAGGGGCCATGTCTCGTCACCTGCTGAAGAAGCCAAGATTTTGCAAGCAGGCCATATGAGGCCCATTCATGTTGAGCCGCGTCGCCCTAAGCCTCGTTCTTCAGAGCAGAATGATCCGAGAGAATTTTCCCCGCCCGAGTCAGGTGGAACGGCAAAAGAACTTTTTACTGGGGAGCAGTTTGCGGACGTGAAAGGCAAAATACCCGTCAAGCCTTCCCAAAAAACTCCAGTGCAGGCCCGCGTGATCTTGCCTCAAATGCCGCTGACCCCAGGAGCCGGAGTGCGCCGCCGGTCGCAACCACCCACTTCCTCTGGGGGATTTGGCGTTCTTTTATTCTCGCTGGGGGCCGTTGTCATTGCTGCGCTATTGTTCACGGTTGGCAACTTGGCCTATGATCGTGGCCTTTCCCAAGGCATGAAAGTAGCAAACGCCCCCAAGCCCAATTCCCCTGTTCCGCCGAGTCTGACGTCCGAACTCGTAGCGGCTCTGGATAGCCTCGGAAAAGGCAACACCCCAGAAGCACTCGGGCGTCTACAAAAGCTAAACAAAGAGGAGAGCGGCAACCCTCTCGGCGCATTGAAATATCTTGTTGCGCGCGCCGCTGTGCAGACCGGGGATGTGGAATCCGCCCGTGCTGACATCAGCGAATCGATCCTTCGCGGCGAACGGCTCTCCGATTCAGTGACGCTGCTCGCAGCGCTCGATCTCGCCCGAGGAGGATCAACATCGGATATCGAAGCGGTGCGCAGTAAATTGCAAGAGGCGATCTCGCTGGACATCGCAAACCCCCGTCCGCACATTGAACTTGCTAAAATATCAAGAGCTCAGGGTGATGTTGAGGAAGCCACTTTGCAACTGCGCCGTGCGTCCACTCTCCTAGATCCTACAACTACCCACGCAGTTATTGAAGCTACCGAAGTGTTAATGAAGCTTGAGGTCTTGCCAACGGAAGCCTTGCCCGATACTGTCGACTCTCGCTCGAATGCCGGAGTCCGCTGGGGCAGGCTCTACATCGCACTGCGAAAAGGCGAATCGCAAAAAGCCGCCGCTCTGCTTTCCGAATGCGCCAACGAACACCCTCGGGATGTGGCCGAGACTATTCTGAACGATCCCGCGTTTGAAGAATACCGTTCTGTGCCACCTCTGGCCGATTTCCTTAACAGCAAACCGTCGAGTGTGGAAAGCCCCTAAGCAGAGGGGGGATCGGCTGAAAATGGACTACCGGAGAAAGACCTTTTGCAAGAAATACTGAGCGATTGTTTGACAAACAGCCGTCATGATTTAAACTCTTTATTCTTCTTTAGACCTATTGCTTGGTCTTCCCGTGGTGGAATCTGAGAATTTTTCCTGGCAAACTGTTTTTTCCATGAGGCAAGAACAAGAAATCCGAAACGAACGAAACTATTTATTACTCTCCTGACATGGCCACCAAACAGCTGATCTTAACGGAAAATATACCCGGCCTTGGGGCCGAAGCTGACGTCGTGACCGTCCGAGCCGGATACGCGCGAAATTATCTCCTTCCGAAACGAATGGCATATGAGGTGACTCCCGCAGCCCTCCGCCGAATCAACATACTCAAAGCAAAACGCGCTGAGCGGGAAGCCAAAGAGCTATCCGATGCTGAGGAGTTGGCTCGAAGACTCAAAAAGTTGGCTATCTCCATCACCTTGGAAACCGGCGACACAGGGAAAGCATTCGGATCGGTAACGGCCCAAGACATTGTTGACCGTATTAAACTCGAGCTTGGTGGTATAGTTATTAACCGCCACAAACTTGAACTGGATCGCCCTATTAAAGAGCACGGAGAATTTGATATTCCCGTCAGGCTTCACCCCGACGTCACGGCTTCTGTGAAGGTGATTGTCAATACCAAAACGCAGAAAGAAGAGGCCTCTGAAGAAGGCGCCGACAACGTGCAAGCTGCTAAGGATCAGTCAGATAGGAAACCAAAATCCCGTCGTGTGAAGGCATAGAAGTCTTTCAAACGCTCTCTTCCGTGGCCGCTCCCAAGAATAAGGAGGTGCGCAGGGTTGGCGCTCCGGCGTTGGAGTCCGCTCCAGCCAGCTCCCCCTCTGTCGGGGGGACGAATGATTCCCTGCGTAAAATTTACTCACAAGATATTCACAGGGCAATGCCGCACAGTGTGGAGGCGGAAAAAGCCCTCCTATCTTCCGTTTTGCTCAACCCGACGGAGGTGCTCGACGAGTCCCTAAGTCGACTCGGGCGTGGGACCGATGCGTTCTTTGTCCCCGCCCACCAGACGATCTTTTCTACGATGGTTGAGTTGTATGACGCACGCCATCAACCGGTAGATTTTGTGACCTTGTCTGAGGCCCTCAAGGAAAAAGGTTTGCTCGACCAGGTTGGCGGAACTTCTGCGCTGGCGGAGTTGATTGATTACGTGCCGAGCGCAGCAAATGCTGCTTACTACAGTGAGATTCTGCTCGATAAGATGATGGCGCGCAGGCTCATCAATACATGCAACGAGTTTTCTCGCCGCGCCTACGATCTCGGAGAGGGAACAAAGGCACTCCTCGACGAGGCAGAGACGAAGTTAATGGGTATCCGCGACGAGAATGCCTTCGAGCAGGTGCGCCCGATTTCCGATCACGTCATCGAGGCCGTCGATGCCCTCGACAAACTCGCCAACGCGGGCGACAACATCACAGGGCTGGCCACCGGATTCCCTGATCTGGATCGGATGACCGATGGCCTTCATCGTGGAGAAATGGCCGTCATTGCCGCACGCCCGAGCATGGGAAAAACTGCACTTGCGATGAACATCGCCGAGCATGTGGCCGTGGATCAGCAGCGGGCTGTGGCAGTATTTAGTCTTGAAATGAGCGCACGACAACTCGTGCAACGGTTAATTTGCTCCCGTGCCAGAATTAACGTCCGTAAAGTTCGCGGACGAATGCTCTCGCACAATGATTTCAACCTCGTAACGACCGCGGCGTCGCAGCTCCAAGCCGCTCCGATGTTCATAGACGAAACCCCTGGCATGTCGATCCTGGAGTTGCGCTCAAAAGCGCGGCGGCTCAAGAAACGGTATCAGATCGAGCTTGTGGTCATTGACTATTTACAGCTTTTGAAATCTGATTCACGGCGAGCCCAGGATAGTCGTCAAGTCGAAGTGGCGGAGATTTCCGGCGGCATTAAATCGCTGGCCAAGGAGATTGATGTGCCTGTGCTCGTGCTCGCCCAGCTCAACCGTCAACCCGATGGTCGAGGTGGACGCCCAAGGCTCAGTGACCTTCGCGACTCAGGAGCTATCGAGCAGGATGCCGATCTCGTCGGCCTTCTTTACCGCCCCGAATACTACGCGGACGGAGATGATGACAAACTCGAAGACTCCGAAGGTAAGGCTGAATTGATTATAGCCAAACAACGCAACGGTCCTGTCGGCGAGGTCCCTCTCACATTTATCAAAGACTTCACCCGCTTCGAAAGCCGAGCCCGCAACGAAGCCGAGGAGGAATAATGCGCCCCACACGAATTCTGGTCATTGGCAGCGGCGGCCGGGAACATGCCCTGGCCTGGAAACTCGCGAGGGAGAACTCCATGGCAGAAATTCACATCGCTCCCGGCAACGGCGGTATTTCTCCCGAGTTTGCTCATGCCATCCCAACGGAAAATTTTGAGAAGTTGGCGGCATTAGCTGTAAAGCTGGAGGCCGATTTGACGTTGGTCGGTCCAGATGATCCTCTGGCTGCCGGTATCGTGGATTTTCTCAACGAGCGTGGTCTTCGAGTCTTTGGCCCCTCAAAAGCCGCCGCTCGACTCGAGGCTTCCAAATCATTCGCAAAGGATTTTATGCGGCAACACGGAATCCCAACGGCCCGAGGAGAAACTTTCTCTTCCCGCCCAGCCGCCTTGGCTTTCAGTCGTCAACTCGGATTTCCGTGTGTAATCAAGGCTGATGGTCTCGCTCTCGGGAAAGGGGTTGTTATTGTTCACAATGAGACAGAGGCAGACGAGACTCTGGCAGCGATACTCGAAGAGGGCCGTTTCGGAAAAGCAGGCGAGTCTGTGGTGGTGGAAGAGTTTCTCGAGGGGGTCGAATGTTCCATTCACGCACTGATTTCTGCCGGACGGTATCTTTTGCTTGAACCGGCGATGGACCACAAAAAGATCTTTGAAGATGACCGTGGGCCAAACACTGGCGGAATGGGAACAGTGAGCCCTCCGGCTTTTTTTGGTCCTGCGCTCTGCGAGGAGGTCCGGCAAAAGCTTCTTGCTCCCCTCACGCGCGGCTTGGAAGCGGAAGGACTCGACTTTCGAGGATTGCTCTTTCCCGGGTTGATGTTGACAAAGAGGGGTTTTCGTGTGCTGGAATTTAACGTTCGCTTTGGAGATCCGGAGACTCAGTCGCTCATGCGACGGCTCCGCTCCCCGTTACGCGAGCTGTTGGATGCGGTAATCGAAGGTCGCCTGGATGAAACCCGGGCGGAATGGGATCCGCGGGCAGCTTGTTGCATCGTGGTGGCATCCAGAGGATATCCCGGTAGCTATCAAAAAGGTTTTCCCATCTACGGTCTGCCCTCACCTGGCGAGGAATCCCCACATGGAGTGGTGGTTTTTCATGCAGGAACCGCGCGGACAGCGGAAGGTGGCTTTGTAACATCCGGAGGACGTGTACTCAATGTTACGGCAATTGGCCAGACGATTAAGGATGCTCGAAGTACTGCTCTCGCAGCGCTGGACAAAATCTGCTTCGAAGGTATGTATTACCGCAAGGATATCGGCAAACGAGCGGAGGCTCCTCTCCCATGAGATTTCTCAGTTGTGCCATCGGAATTTTTTGTTTGGCAGTCGCAACAGCAAGTGCGACCGAGTCAGCGCTGCCGTTGCGTGTTGAGCAACTGAGCCTCGAGGAGATTAACGCTGCCCTCCAACGACTCCGCGCCGAAGAGACTCTTTCCGAGATATTCACGCCGGAGGGACAGGCCCGTCTCCTTTTGTCCGGACTGCTGGAAACACAGCACGGACTCGTCTGGCGCGGGGATCTCTCCTCCAAAACTCTTCAACCAATCCCAGCACGGTTTCACAAATTCCCGAATGCACTTTACCTACGATCTGGCTCGATGATCCGTGCAGGCTCAGCCACTCTCAGCGATGCGTTGGCCGAATTTCGCAAAGCGAGAACCGCCGCGCCTTCGCTTCCGGTGATATTGGATTTTCGCGCCGCTGCCCCCGATCCCGAGCCAAACCTTGCAGCTTCCCTGGCGAGTCCTTTTTTTCACCGGGGTGACTTAATCTTCGCGTTAACAAAAGTCCCCGGGCACCAGAGACCGCGTGAGTTTCGCTCCGCCGGGGAACCGTTGAGCGAGCCATCGATAATCTTTCTGCTCACTGACCGAGAAATCGGAGGCGCAGCGGAAGCCGTCGCGATTGCCATCGCCAAGCGAACCGACGCTTTTGTGATCGGCGAAAGAACATCTGGGCGTCTTACAAGGATTGGACAACTGCCTATTCGAGAAGGGTTTTTCCTCGAGTTTCAACAGGGGAGATTCACAATACTCGGCGAGAGTGGAGAGCTTTTGTCGGCTCCTCTTGATGCGACAATTACCCCCCCCCGCCCGGAACTTTCGAAAGCGGAGCTTTTTAAACGCGCAGATGTTGAGGGGCTGGAAGCTCTCACAAAGGAAAAATCGCGCCCAAGGTTCAATGAAGCCGCACTCGTCGCTGGAGTCAATCCAGAGATAGCGGCTCTCGAAGGAGGAGGAGAGGGCGATGCCTCCAAGGAAAAATCCCAGCCCGCCGCTGATCCTGCCTTGAAAGCGGCACTTGATCTTATTGAGGCCGCGCAGGTGTGCTCACTCGATCCTCTCCGACCGCGTTGAATGCAGCAAAGAGGCGGCTGACTACTGCTCCAACAACATCGAAGAGAGTCCCGTTTAGAATGAGACGGGCTTTTCTAGCAAAAACTCAAGGTGCTTTTTGCGAATGGCAGCGACGCTGCTAAGATGCCTTTAATGGACAAAACAGAGAGAGTCGTTATGCCAATGCAACCGTTGGAACGCGCCCGCTGGGTTATTCAAATCGAACAAGAAGAGCTTGCGAAATTGGCAAGTCGGTTAGGAAATGATTTTCTCCAAGCATTGCGTTTGGCAGCGGAAACGCTCGACCGGGGGGGGAAGATCGTCGTGCTTGGAGTGGGCAAAAGCGCTCATATCGGAGCGAAACTTGCAGCGACACTCACAAGCACGGGTTCGCGTGCGGTGGTTCTTGATAGTCTCCACGCACTTCATGGCGATCTTGGTATTGTCTCTGACGGCGATCTGGTGTTGGCTCTCAGTTACAGCGGCGAGACAGAGGAGCTCACTGCGATCTTGCCGGCGCTGAAGCGTTTTTCGATCAAAATTATCGCAATGACAGGACGATCCTCCTCAACGCTTGCTCAATGGAGTGATGTCGCTCTGGACACCTCTGTCTCTCGCGAAGCTTGTCCCCTCGGTTTGGCCCCCACGTCGAGCACAACAGCCATGCTTGCTCTGGGCGATGCTCTGGCCATGGTTCTCCTCGAACAACGCGGATTTAAGCATGAAGATTTTGCCAAGTTCCATCCATCTGGTCGTCTGGGGAGGCGTCTTCTTCTAAAGGTTTGTGATGTGGCTCGCCCCCCTTCTTCAGCGCCCGTTCTTGCATTAAAAGCGACTGTGCTCGATGCTGTTCGTGAAATGACCAACAAACGCTGCGGTGCTGCTGTGATCACTGACAACGATGGACTCGTGCTCGGCATCTTTACCCAGGGTGATTTTACGCGCTGCTACCAGGAAGATTCTCTCGTCGGCACTCGGCTTCTCGAAGATGTGATGACCAGAAATCCTATCACTATACACGCCGACGCACCAGCGGTGGAGATACTTTCGATTATCGAACGCCGACGTGTTGATGACCTCATTGCGGTGGATAGCGAGGGGCGATTCCGCGGGCTTGTCGACTCACAAGATCTCGCTAGACATCAACTTGTTTGAGAATTCCAATCAGCCAGGTTGCAAATAAGCATAGTCTAAATTGTGAATCCCAGAGGAGTTCCCTTCTGAGGTAGGGGATGATCTCTTCCCCCTCCCTTAGAGCTCTAAGGTCGCATCGGATTCATACCAGAGCACTGCAGGACCTAACTTTTTTGCTAAAAAACCGCAACGTCTGCCATTTTTATCCCACTCAGAGATTCTCTGGTTCAAACACTCTCAAAAGGCGAAACGAGATCAAAGGAGGGGGTGACGCAGCCGCCAACACGCCGCAAGAAAACTTCCAACAAGGCTGTGTAAGACAGCAGAAAGAGCGGATGGCGCAGCAGACAGAGGATCCCCGGCAAAATGGGTGTTGGCCAGCTTCGCCCCCAGACCTGAGTTTTGCATCCCTATTTCAATAGATATCGTCCTGCTATCCTGGACGGAAACTCCTGCGATGCGGGCACAAAAATAGCCGGTGGCAAATCCGACAAGGTGCAGAGTGAGGACGGCTAGTAGAAGAGAAGGACCGGCGGCGGCAATGGCGACGCGACGATCTCCAATAATTGCCCCAACGATAAGCACAATAAGAGTCACACTCAAACAAGGTGAAAAAATCGCCAACCGAGTGGTCACTTTAGGTAGGAAGAGATTCAGAAGCACCCCTAACAGAATTGGCAATAATACGACAGTTACCATGTCCATCAGCATAGCACCCACAGGTACTGGGACATAAGACCCGGCATAAACTGCGGTGAGCCACGGCGTTAGTGCCACAGATGCCACGGTTGAGGCAGCAGTCATCGCAACGGACAAAGGCACGTTGCCGCGTGCGAGAAAACTGACGACATTTGAGGCTGTGCCACCAGGGCAGCTCGCAACAAGAATCAGTCCCACAGCCAGAGGAGGATCGAGCCGGAACGCTTGAGATACAAACCATCCGACAAGAGGCATGATTATAAACTGCCCTACGACCCCAATGAAAAAAGGCTTCGGACCATGAAAGCCCGCCCGGAAATCACCCGGCGAAAGCGTGAGTCCCATCCCGAGCATGATCAATCCGAGCCCGGTCGTGATATATGGTTTAAACCAAACAAACGCCGATGGGTAAAACCAAGCCCAGAGCGAGCCCACCAGGAGAAAGGAAGCGAAAGCATCAGTGATTTTTCTCGCAACCTGCCCGGCAAAACCGTTAGGTGCCCAGCTCATCAAATGAACAGGTTGCTTCGTTTATGCAGAGAATTCAAGGAAGATGCATGCTCTGCAACTTACTCAGCACAAGCGTAAAGGCTGGTCGCGCTTACCAGCTTGATTTTGTAACCCCCGGAATCATTCCAGACAGGGCAAGTTCACGAAAGGCGAGACGGGAGAGCTTGAAGCGACGCATGTAGGCACGACGTCGGCCGGACTGTTCGCAGCGATTCACCAAACGGGTCGGACTGGCATCTCGCGGAAGCTGCGAGAGGCTGACGTAGTCGCCTTTCGCTTTAAGCTCAGCGCGCAAAGCGGCATATTGTTCGACAGTTTTGCGTCGGCGTTTATTGCGTTCGATCCATGAAGTTTTAGCCATAAGAGAAAATAGACAATAACTATTCCACAATTTTAAACAGAGTTCAAGCGGATTTTTAACCTGGCTCCCCTCGATCTGGCAGAGTGAGTTGGAACCCTTTTTATATCGCCCCGAAGGATGCGCTCCTGAAAACCTTTTGAACAGCGCTCGAGTGGGTCATTTTTTGTTTTAGAACGCAAACATTTGCACGCACATCTTGAAAGGGGCATCAGCACGGGTTAGAATACTTATTCACCCGAGCTGCCCATGAAGAAAGTAAGAATATACGACACTACCCTCCGCGATGGCACGCAGGGGGAAGGCATTTCGTTCAGCTTGCTCGACAAAGTTCGCCTTGCGCAAAAGCTCGATGCCTTCGGCGTGGACTACATTGAAGCTGGTTATCCGGGCTCAAACCCGAAAGATGCCGGCTTTTTTGAAGAGACCAAAAATACAATTTGGACTCATGCCAAAATCGCCGTCTTCGGCAGCACACGCCGGGCCGGAGTTGCCGTTGAAAATGATCCGCAAGTCCGAATGCTCGCTTCGGCCGGGACGCCCGCTGTAACTTTTGTCGGCAAAAGCTGGCGTTTACACGTTGACGAGGTGCTGCGCGTGCCGATCGCCGAAAACCTGGCGATGATCCGCGATACTGCCCGTTTTTTGAAATCTCAGGGAAAGGAGGTTATCTATGATGCAGAGCACTTTTTTGATGGTTTTAAGGATGATCGAGACCATGCCCTTGCAACACTCGCTGCGGCCAAGGAGGGTGGAGCAGACATCCTTGTGCTCTGCGACACCAACGGCGGTTCTTTGCCTAACGAGGTCAAAGAAATCACCTGCGCGGTAATTGATGCGTTTGGAATGCCGGTGGGCATCCACACGCATAACGATTGCGGTCTCGGTGTCGCAAACGCACTGGTCGCTGTCGAAGCTGGTGCCGTTCAGGTACAGGGAACAATGAACGGTTATGGAGAACGTGTCGGCAACTGTAACATGACCACCGTTATTCCAAATCTTCAACTGAAGATGGGCATCACGGTGGTCCCCGATCTGAAGAAACTTCGAGAGGTCTCTCTTTATGTGGATGAGCTTGCCAATGTGCTCCCAGACCGGCGGGCTCCTTACGTGGGAGAGGCGGCCTTTGCCCACAAGGGAGGGCTCCATGTGAATGCGATTCAGAAAATCGCCCAATCTTACGAACATATTCGCCCGGATCTGGTCGGTAACCGCCAACATATTCTAATCTCAGAGCTCTCCGGCCAAAGTACGGTGCTTGTCAAAGCTGCAGAACTCGGAATTACGCTGGACAAAGGTGATCCGCAGGTCGCAGCGATTCTTGACGAAGTAAAGCAGCTCGAAAACCAGGGATATGAATTTGAGGTGGCAGAGGCCTCATTCGATCTGCTCGTCCGCCGCATACTCGGCCTCCATAAGCCGCTCTTTCAACTCAGCCAATATCACTGCGATTTTCTGCGCATTAAAGGGGGGAACCGTGAGATCACCGAGGCAGTTGTCAAACTGTCCGTGGATGGCGTCGAGGCTCACACGGTCGCCGAGGGGGACGGTCCTGTGAACGCTCTTGACAACGCTCTACGCAAGGCGTTGCGCCCATTCTATCCCTGGATCGACGCAATCGTACTCCAAGATTACAAAGTGCGTATTATTGACGGCGGTTACGGCACAGCCGCAAAGACGCGCGTACTCATCGTATCGGGCGATGGGAAAAGCACATGGGGCACTGTCGGTGTCTCCAACAACATTATCGAGGCGAGTTGGCAGGCGATTGTGGATAGCTTTGAATTCTTTATTCTCTCCTCTCAAGGAGCGAACTCTTCTGGCATTGAGTCTTGATGAAATCTCCCGACGGAGACAGGACTCCTGCGCTTCCTCGCCGCCAACGCAAATGGGGAAGGGGTATCTTACTGCCCTTATCTATCGGCCTTTCTTGTGCGCTCTCGACAGCGCTTCTGTTGCTTGTCCATTTCCATCCGGATGGTTCATTGTTCGAAGTGCCAGAGGCTCTTTTGATGAGAAGGATTTTCTCGAACGAAATGGCATCTTCGCTCATCTTACAGTTCAAAGGTAAACCATTCGGCAACGTAGTTGTGCACGCAGAACAATCAGGGGGGGAGGTGCCGAGCTGGACGCTGCGTCTTAGCGCCTCAGGAAGCCTGCCTGAAGAATTCAAAAATTCCATACAGTGGACACTGCGAGCCAACGGTCTCTTTTCTGCCTCAACCCATGAGTTCAAACAGGCCGAAATCTTTCTCGTCGAAAAAAGCATACCTCTTGAATTTGCTGCTCAGCTTGGGAGCCGTCCCGATCACATTTACGTGCGAATAGGAACGGAGTCGAATCCGCGTCTTGAGCTCTCCGGAGGGCTCGACCACATCCGCGCCGAACTTGTTAAACGCTTCGGATGGTCCTTGCTGGCGGGCATGTCCCAAAAAGGAGCAACTTCTCTCCGAATTCTGCGGAAACGGGTCGAGCTTTCAGGAAAGCCGTTGGATCTCTTCCTTGTTCGCGAGCGCAACAACAGTGTGCTCGGTGATTTTATCTTTGCTGTTTCGTTGACAGGCCAGCCTCTCTACCTCCGGCTCCTGGGTGGTTTTGAAGCCATTTATGCTGGGTTCTCGGAGAAAGATCTCGAAGCTTTTAGGCAACTGCGCTAAAAAAGCCTGCTCTTGGGACAACCTTCACCCGCACCCGTCTTTTGGCCGAGGCCGAGCGAATCTATATTGGTTGTCAAAAGCCGGAAAACATTGAGAGATAGAACTGGACAAACCAACCACGCGGCTAATCTACTCGAACATGCGGCGTTCGAATTTCTAAAGAGAGCATGTTATAAGAAAGTAGATGGCATGCCGCACGCAGGGGGCTCTGCCTCGAAAGAATAAAGGAGCACCAACTAACATGAGCTCGCAAAACAGCGCTCCAGCCCCTGCTTTAATTGTGCTAAGAGAATATCGCGCCCGATAAAAACCAGTTCACTGGTGCGCTGATATTTTTGGGGCCAAAGATCACCCCAGAGAACGTTGAATCGAGAGTTTACCCCATGAAAAACGGCCTTCCGATCCTTGCCTTTTATGTCCAAAAATCCCTTGGAACGGTAAATTTTTGTAGTTTTCGAAATATGATCTATGAATCTCACTAAAGCTTGGAGATCGAAGGGGCGGTCGAAGCGGAAAGAGACCGAGGAGATGTCTGTGTGTCCGCTACGGCGCAGCTCGTCCAGGAGTTGGGGATCGGCTTCGATCCTGGCGGAGATGTCAAAGGCATTGGCGTCTATGATGCACCGCCAGTCTACCTGGCTGAACGTGGTGCGGATTACTTCAGCCATGGGGTTCAAGGTGCGGATGGAACTTTCCGCTTCTTGAATAGTGTCAGGCTGGACGAGGTCGGTTTTATTAAGCAGAACGAAGTCGGCCATTCCAATCTGGGCAGATGCAACATCCTCAGCGGCAAGTTGGAGGAGCAAATGCTCACAATCGGCAATAGCGACAATCGAGTCAATCTGAGCAACTCGCCGAAGATCAGAAATGTTGTGGAAAGTTTGTATGACTGACGATGGATCGGCAATGCCGGTGGTTTCAACAAGGATGGCATCAAAAACATCAGCACCAGTGTGCGGATCTTTTTGGGTTGCAAGATCGAGAACCGCTTTTGCAAGACCCAATCGCAGAGAACAACAGACACAGCCGTTGCTCAGTTGAATAAACTCAGACTCCTCGCGACGGAGGAGGCGACTGTCAATATCAATTTCTCCGACCTCGTTGACGATCACACCAAATCGCAGCCCGGAGGGCTGTTCGAGGAGGTGTTTGAGTAACGTCGTTTTACCTGCTCCTAGAAAGCCAGTAAGAATTGTAACGGGGGTGATTCTTTCTTGCGATGCGCGGTCTGAAAAGGCGGCTTTCAGATGGATTAAGGCTGATTAACTTTTTTTAAGCAAAGGAAGACCTGTACGCCCGTTCTCGCTCACAACATAGCCTTCAGGCAGAGCGTCTAAAGCACCTTCGCCGATCGTTCCAGAGAAGAAATAAAGCGTCACTTTGCGCCCCCCGCGAAGCTCTTGGAGGCGGGAGTGGAGGTAGTAGGTTTTACCAGATTTTTTACTGACAACCGAATAAGCCATAGTTGGTTAGGTTTTTTGAGGGTTGAGATTGAGAGGGGGGAGCTATCTTTAAAGGGCAAAATTCTGAACAGTATGTCAACAAGCGGTTTTCGTGAGCGTGAGATGGCAAAGCACTTCACACCAGACCGGCAGCTTTCAGCGTCGCATAAATGCCGTTTTTGTTCATAGTCTTTAATGCCCGCATGGTAAGTTTAACGGTGACGTATTTCTCCAGTTCAGGAACCCAAATGCGACGCTTTTTAAGGTTGAGGTCGAACTGGCGGAAATTTGTTGCGGTGACGTGCTGGCCAACGCCACCTTTTTTCTTGGCGAGACCGCGGCGATGGATGACGCTTCCTTTGCCTGGACGAGCTCCGGTGATTTCACAGATTTTGGCCATGGAATATATACTTTTAGGGTGGAAAAGTTAGGCTGGTGCGGCGATCCGCAGAAGCAGAAGATGCCGTTGCTTGCGCTTTTAGCGCCGATCGTTTAGAGAGGTGCAATTCCGACTTGGTCCAAGCGGTCCAAGCCATCAGAATAACTTCTCTTTTAAAAAAAGAATTATCGAAGACAAATGTCGAAGGGTCAAGAATAATTTACGGAATTTTTGAGCGCTCTACCTTGCGCGATTGTATGGAAGATTGCGCCTGGCTTTGCCTGTTGCAGCAGGCCTCCACTCGTCTAATGTTGTCCAAATGAATCTTGGCTCAAAAACCCAAACAGTCACGTTACTCCCATTCGACCACGCTTTCAACCAGTGGCACGATTTGCCGGTCAAACTCGTCTTCACTTTGGTTCTTGGGTTTCTGTTGGGGACTGTTGGATGCACAAAACGCCGAGACAGCACGGCAGGCAATCCTGCAGATCGCTTGCCTCCTGTCGAAGATGCGCCGTTTGTGGTAGAAGAAACTGGGGAGTTGGATCCGATTGCCGATCCGAAAGCGCAACGTGGCGGCACCTTTACAACCTGGGGTGGAGGGTTTCCAGCTTCACTCAACTATTGGCTCGATACGAATTCTCTGACTGGCACGATCTGCGGGCTGATGTTTGAGCCTCTCCTCGGATTGCATCCGGTAGAAAACCGCCCGCAAGGTGTGCTGGCAAAGAACTGGAGCATCTCTGAAGATCAAATGGAATTCACATTCGAAATCTATCCTCAAGCCTCCTGGAGTGATGGCCGACCGGTGGAAGCCGAAGATTTTGTCTTTTACTTCGATACGATGATGGATCCAAAAAACCCAACATCATCGTTTCGGGTGAGTCTTTCGCGACTGGAGCGACCCGAGGCGCTAGGCCCTAAAACGTTGCGCGTTCGCGCCAAGGAACGCCACTGGTCGGCTTTTTGGGATGCGGGTGGCCTGAACGCCTTTCCTCGGCATGTGATGGGCGGCAAGGAATTCTCCTCCTTCAATTTTGATTTCCCTGTAATAAGCGGGCCCTATGAACTGAAACAGGTGCTCAACGAGCGCAGTGTGCTTCTCAAACGCCGTGGCGACTGGTGGGGCCGCGTGCTTCGCCAGAATGTCGGCAAATACAATTTTGATTACCTTCGCTTTCGGTTCATGGAAGACCGCCACAAATCGCTCGAGGCTCTTAAAAAAGGCGACTTTGATATGTATGCCATCTACACAGCGGCTATTTGGGCGGAACAGACACGTTTCCCCGCTGTTGAAAAAGGTTGGGTGATACGCCAAGAGGTTTTCAACGATGAACCAAAGGCCTTTCAGGGATTTGCAATGAATCTTCGTCGGCCTTTGTTTCAAGATCTGCGCGTGCGGGAGGCTTTAGCCCGACTTCTAAATCGCGAGCAGATGCTTGACAAACTGATGTATCGCCAGTATTTCCTCCTTAACTCATACTACCCCGATCTTTTCGAGGGGAACATTAATCCAAACGCACCAATGCTGAGCTATGACCCCGAGAGAGCGCGGGCGTTGCTTGCCGAAGCCGGGTGGACGGTCAATTCTTCGGGTCGCTTGGAGAAAGATGGCCAACCCTTCAAATTGTCATTTCTTTACAGTGGGGACCCGCTCCCTCATCTGAATATCTACATGCAGGATTTGCAGAGGGTCGGCATTGACGCGGCAGTGGAAACGGTCTCTCAATCAACCTATTCCAAACGGCTTGACGAGCATAAGTTCGATATGGCTTGGGTGGCATGGGGAGCCGGACGCTTGCGCGATCCGGAGTCTCTCTGGTCCTCAAAGACCGCTGATGAACCGGCGACTTTTAACATTCCCGGGTTCCGAAACAAGGAAGTGGATGCCCTGATCCAGCAACAAAAAACTGAACTCGACCTGGTGAAACGAAATGAAATCATTCGTCAGATTGACAACATCGTCACACGAGAGATGCCATATGTTCTTCTATGGCAGTCAGATCGTTCCCGGCTTCTTTATTGGAATCGTTTCGGCATGCCAAAAACCGTTCTCGATCGGTTTGGTCGGGAAACTTCGGCAATTGTTTATTGGTGGTTTGACCGCGAAAAGGCCGCTGCGCTCGAAACCGCTCGAGCCGCAGACTTAAGCCTACCTGCCGCGCCCGGGAAAGTGGTCTATTCCGAGTAGCCTTCCCTTCAGCGCAACCGTTGCCTCAGCACAGTCTCCCGGCCTTGGAGCAGAGCCAGCCAAGCGAATAGAAGAAAGGGCCTGCAAATGCCCTAAAATTGGAGGGAAAAAGAACTGGTTGTCGACAAAGAAGGAGTCAGCGGGGTTAAGCTAGAATAATAAAATTTCGTGAAAAATAAGTTGGCGCGGGGGTCCGGGAAAAACCCCCGCGCCTAATGCGCCCTGCACCGCGTGTGACAGCGCAAGGCTTTTTGTGCTCCGTGTGTCGCGGATGAGCGCCTGCTCATCCTATGTGTTGTGCAGTCCGGATTTGGCCGCCTCAACTGGCGCGGCTCCGGAAAATAACCCAGTTTTTTCTGTTCCCCGCAAGACTTGGACTGCAGAGTCTTTTTGGGGATGGTGCGGGCATCCATACGGGCTTGCCCGCACCCAGATGCCATCTGGGATGGCAGTTGCGCGGAATCTTGGTTTGTGCCAACGAAGCCACAAACCTTTCAACCTATGTTCGCAGGAGCGAAACTGCCTCCTGAAGTGACGAAAGTGGAGAACCAACAAAACCATTTTCGTTACAGCCAAATCATACAACAAAGCGCTGAGTGCGTCAATAAATTTTTTAATTTTTTTTATTTTATCCCATTTTATACCGTAAATCAATTACCATTAGTTTAACTTATAGTTTTTGCTTGAAATTCAACTCGTTTTTGGAATCATTAAAGCAATAATAAATCTTCGACTCGGCCTTGCCGATGCCGCATTCGAGCGGATTTATTGCAGAGTCCAGAGTTCATTCTGCTCAAAAAGCATTTATTAATAAGATATTACTATGAGCCATCATCCGGAGTCCAAAACCCTTGACGCTAATGAGGCTGTCGCGCGTGTCGCCTACCTTCTCTCTGAAACAATTGCGATTTATCCGATCACTCCGAGTTCTCCAATGGCGGAGTCGTGTGACGAGTGGCGCAGTCTGGAAAAGCCCAATCTTTGGGGGGCAACCCCCACCATAATTGAAATGCAGAGCGAAGGCGGCGCAGCTGGAGCTGTCCATGGTATGCTTCAGGCAGGTGCGCTCTCGACCACTTTCACCGCCTCGCAGGGACTTCTGCTCATGATTCCGGCAATGTTCAAAATCGCGGGTGAACTCCTCCCATTCACAATGCATGTGACCGCGCGTACCATTGCCACCCATGCACTCTCCATTTTTGGTGATCACTCTGACGTCATGGCCTGCCGCTCTACTGGTTTCGCCATGCTTTGCTCAAATTCAGTTCAGGAGGCCCAAGACATGGCGATCATCGCTCATGCCGCAAGCCTTCGTTCGCGTGTGCCATTCCTCCATTTTTTCGATGGATTTCGGACTTCGCATGAAGTTTCAAAGATTGAGCTGACCAGTGAAAACCAGATTCGTGCGATGATAGACGAGGGAGCTCTAGCAGCGCACAAAGCGCGCGCAATGAGTCCCGACCATCCGAGCATACGGGGCACAGCGCAAAACCCCGATGCGTTCTTCCAGGCTCGGGAGGCTTGTAATTCCTTTTATCTTGCGCTTCCCGGTATTGTTCGTGAGGAGATGGAACGTTTCGCAGGGTTGACAGGGCGAAAGTATTCGTTGTTTGATTATTTTGGACACCCCGAGGCCGAGCAGGTGATCGTTGTCATGGGCAGTGGAGCAGATGTGACTCATGAATATGTGGCGTGGGCACTCCAAAAAGGGGATCGCATTGGGGTGCTCAAACCGCGCCTTTATCGGCCATGGCACGTGGCGGATTTTGCTGCATCTCTTCCTCCGACTGTTCGGCACATCGCGGTTCTTGACCGCACGAAAGAACCTGGGGCAATCGGGGAACCGCTCAAACTCGATGTGATTGTGGCGTTGCATGAAGCTGCGGAAACGGGGTTGCTGCGTCAGCCTCTCTTGCCAAAGGTGGTCGGTGGCCGCTACGGGTTGTCATCTAAAGAATTTACGCCGGCGATGGTCCGCGCTGTGTTTGAAAATCTTTCGAGCAAACATCCAAAAAATGGGTTCACAATCGGCATAAACGATGATGTCACAGGCACATCGTTGGCATGGGATGAAGATTTTGATATCGAGCCGAGCTCAGTCTCGCGGGCAATGTTTTTCGGGCTCGGGGCCGATGGGACAGTTGGAGCAAACAAAAACACTATTAAAATTATCGGCGAGGAGACAGAGAATTACGCCCAGGGATATTTTGTCTATGACTCGAAGAAATCGGGTTCGATGACCATCTCCCACCTCCGTTTTGGCCCTCAGCCAATCCGCTCATCTTATCTGATCCGCAAGGCAAATTTTATCGCCTGCCACCAAGAGCAGTTTCTTCGCAAGATCGATATGCTTGAAAACGCCGCGCCAGGTGCTGTTTTTCTGCTCAACACCACTTCAGACCCCTCGCGGGTTTGGGAGCGAATGCCGACCGAAGCGCGTCGGCATATTCGTGAGAAAGGAATTCGCTGTTATGGAATTGATGCTTATCGCGTGGCCACAGAGGCGGGCATGGGGGGGCGCATTAACACCATTATGCAGACGTGCTATTTCGCGATCTCCGGTGTTTTGCCGCGCGAGGAGGCAATCCAAAAAATAAAGGAATCCATCCGTAAAACTTATCTTAAAAAAGGCGAAGAGGTAGTCGCTAAAAATTGTCGTGCGGTTGATCAGACCTTGGAAAAACTTTTCACCTTTCCGCCGTTGGATCCGCACGTGCCAGAGTTTCCTCTGGATGCGCCGGTCCCCCCGGCGGTGCCGGAATTTGTCCAACGGGTTACAGCAACTCTTCTCGCGGGTCACGGCGACCGCTTGCCCGTCAGTGCTTTTCCGCCGGACGGGGTCTGGCCGTCCGGCACTGCACGGTGGGAAAAGCGCAATATTGCGCAGCAGGTTCCAGTCTGGGAGCCCGACATCTGCATTCAATGCAACAAATGTGTATTCGTCTGTCCGCATGCAACAATTCGTGCGAAATTCTATGATCCCCAGTTGCTTGAAGCTGCCCCATCCACCTTTAAGAGCACTGTATTCCGATCGCAGGACTTCCCCGGCAAACGCTACTCTCTTCAAGTTGCCGTGGAGGATTGCACCGGCTGCTCACTTTGCGTTCAAGTCTGTCCTGCAAAAGACAAAACGAACCCGCGTCGAAAGGCAATAAACATGCAGGAACAGCTTCCCTTGCGTGAAACGGAGCGCGCAAACTGGGATTTCTTCCTCTCAATTCCCGAGTCGGAACGAGCAGCCGCACGTATGGAAGTCAAAAGCTCTCAGTTTCTGCAACCGCTTTTTGAATTTTCGGGTGCCTGTGCGGGTTGTGGGGAGACTCCTTATTTGAAGCTGCTCACACAACTTTATGGTGACCGTCTCATCATCGCCAATGCCACAGGCTGCTCCTCGATTTATGGTGGGAATTTGCCCACAACCCCCTACACCACAGACGCTTCGGGGCGTGGGCCAGCCTGGGCAAACTCACTGTTTGAAGACAACGCAGAATTCGGGCTCGGCATTCGCCTTGCTGTTGACCACCACACTTTCGAAGCGCGCCGCCTGTTGCGCGGCGCAGCCGGGCGAATTGGGGATGATCTAATCTCGAGTCTGCTCGACGCGGATCAATCGACCGAAACCGGAATTCAGAGCCAGCGTGAACGCGTCGCCGCACTCAAAGCGCTTCTGAGTAATGGCTCTTCTCTTCGCTCTGGCCCGTCAGATCCGGGCTTGCGGAAGTTGTTCGATCTGTCTGATTTTCTTGTTAAAAAGTCAGTTTGGATCGTCGGTGGCGACGGTTGGGCCTACGATATCGGCTTCGGAGGGCTTGACCATGTCCTCTCCGGTGCCCACGACATCAATGTACTCGTATTGGACACCCAAGTGTACTCCAACACTGGTGGGCAGGCATCGAAATCCACACCGCTCAGTGCTGTGGCGAAATTTGCTGCAAGCGGAAAAAATCTCCCGCGCAAAGATCTCGGTCTCATGCTCATGAGCTATGGTCATATCTACGTGGCATCCGTGGCGATGGGGGCTAAAGACGGCCAGACCATCAGCGCTTTCCATGAGGCGGAGAGCTACCGTGGCCCTTCGATCATAATCGCCTACAGCCACTGCATTGCACATGGGTATTCTCTCTCGATTGGGATGGAGCAGCAGAAACTGGCTGTCAACACGGGGTTCTGGCCACTCTATCGCTTCGACCCGCGCCGACGTCGAGTTGGTGAAGAACCTCTCAAACTCGACAGCTCAAAACCCTCTCTGCCGATCGGGCGATTTACCGAAAACGAAACGCGATTCAGGATGCTTGCCGGACTGCAACCAGCGATCTACACTGAGCTGGCCGCCACCGCGCAAGAACTGGTCTTGCGGCGCTTCGAAGCGCTGCGCAACGTCAGTGAGCGCAGCCCATCTGAAGCATACAAAGCAGAGCCCTGAAGTTACCCTTAAAAAAAATGAATTTTCAAACCACCTATCTGGGTCTGAAGCTTAAATCACCACTCATTGTTGGTGCGTCACCGCTGGGTGATAAAATCGAAAGCGCCCGTGAGCTTGAAGCTGCCGGCGCCGGTGCCATCGTTCTTCACTCTCTTTTCGAAGAGCAAATTGAGATGGAAGAGCGGGCTGTGGCGTTGCACGTGAATCGCCATTCGGAAAGCTTCGCCGAAGCGCTTAGCTACTTTCCTGCACCCAGTCGGTTCGAAGATCTGCCTGATAATTACATCCTGCATCTCGGCAAACTCCGTGATGAGTTGGGTATTCCGGTCATCGCATCGCTAAACGGGACAACACCAGGTGGATGGACCAGCCGGGCCCAGTTGCTTGAAGAGGCCGGGGCAAACGCCATTGAACTCAATCTCTATCGCATTGTAACCGATTGTATGGAGACTTCTGCTGAAGCCGAAAAACGGGCGGTCGAGATTGTTCGTCAGATTCGCTCCAGCACCAGTCTGCCTATCGCTGTGAAGCTTTCGCCCTTTTTTACGGCGTTGCCTCATTTTGCCCTTGAGTTGTGTCATGCTGGCGCTGATGGCTTGGTGCTCTTCAATAGGTTTTACCAGCCCGATATAGATGTTGAACAACTGGAAGTTTCGCATTCGCTGAATCTCTCTACGTCACAGGAACTGCTTCTTCGCCTTCGTTGGATAGCGATTCTCCGCCCGGCTCTTGAAGGGCGGTGGATCGCGGCCTCTGGCGGTGCCCACTCGGCCATGGATTGCATAAAAGCTCTCATGGCGGGTGCGGATGTTATCCAGATTGTCAGTGCACTGCTTCTCAATGGGCCAAGCCTTCTGAAAAAGTTGCATTCCGAGATTGCCAACTGGATGACTGAGCATGAATATGAAAGTGCTGATCAAATGCGCGGCTGCATGAGCATGGCTCGATGCCCCGACCCAGAGGCATTCGAACGCGGGAATTACATGCGCGTGCTTCAAGGCTGGCGCAGCTGATCTGCTTGGGTATTTACAACCATCCTATTGATGATTCGCAGGTCACCCGCGTGCCGCGAGCATTTGAAGCGTCTTGTCACAGTTATGAAAAGCAGCATTTCGAGACCAACTGACAGCACTCTTCTCTTCGCGATGAACCTTTCGCTGGCGGTTGGCGTGTTGCTCGTAATCATCAAAGGTGCGGCCTATTGGCTCACCAATTCAGCAGCCATTTTGGGCGACACAGCCGAATCAATTGTGCATCTTGCGGCAATTATTTTTGCGTCGATCAGCGTGCGTCTCGCTATGAGACCTGCGGATGAAGATCATCTTTATGGCCACGCGAAAATCACATTTTTTTCTGCGGGCTTTGAAGGGGCGATGATTATTCTTGCAGCGATTTATATCATTCACGAATCGGTGAGCAAATGGCTCGTGGGTGTTGCACCTGGCAATCTTGGTATTGGAACGCTCCTTATTTTTGTGACGGGTGCCATCAACGGCGTCTTGGGCCTCTACCTCGTTTGGCTTGGACGAAAGAGCGCCTCGCTGATAGTCGAAGCCCACGGCAAACATGTTTTGACGGATTGCTGGACGAGTCTTGGGGTGTTGACAGGATTAATTTTGGTCGGTATAACCGGTTGGTCGATGTTTGATCCCTTGTGCGGTATCCTAGTGGCGTGCAACATTCTGTATTCGGGGTGGAGCCTTTTGAAATCTGCTATCGGCGGGCTCATGGATCGCGCAGACCCGGAGGCCCACCAGACGCTCGTCAAAATTCTCGACAAGGAAACCGATGCACGAGGTCTGCACTATCACGAACTGCGGCACCGAAACACGGGCGATATGCACCTCGTTGAATTGCACCTGCTTTTCCCGGAGGGAGTTTTGCTTCGTGAAGCCCATCGCACGGCCACGGCCATTGAGTTAGCCGTTGGCGTCGGGTTAAATAGTCGTGCGCGCGTGACAACACACCTTGAGTGTGCTGCGGACCACGCGCACTCTCATGAGTTGACCAGCAATGCACCCAAGCAAAAAAGCCGAAAACCTGAGTTTGAATTGGACCCATAGTTAGTTTAAAGGCTCATTTTATGGCGACACTTCCCGAACCTGATCTGCAAGCTCTTATCGAAGCTCGTCACCACAACCCATTTGGTTTTCTGGGCCTTCATCCGCACGGTAGAGGATGGGTCGTTAGAGGGATCTTCCCTGAAGCACGATCGGTTAACGTGGTGGATCCCGTCAGCGGCGAACTGCTGGCTACCACCAACCTAATCGGGGGGGATATGCTCTTCGAGGCAGAAATAGCAGCGCGAATGCCTTATGCATTCTATGTCGAGTGGGGGGATGGCTTTAAGGAAACGCTGCGTGATCCCTACCAGTTTTGCCCCCAGATTGGGGAGTTGGATCTGTATCTCATTGGCGAAGGGCAGCATTGGCGACTCTGGGAAAAGCTGGGTGCGCACCTTACAGAGGTCGATGGAGTAGCCGGCACTCATTTTGCCGTCTGGGCTCCAAATGCTGAACGGGTCAGTGTGGTGGGAGACTTCAACCGCTGGGACGGACGGCGGCATCCTATGCGCCTGCATCCTGGTAACGGTGTATGGGAGATATTTATCCCGGCAGTACCTGAAGGGGCTCATTACAAGTTTGAAATCCGCAGCCGCAATGGCGAGATATTGGTCAAAACCGATCCTTTTGCTTTCTTCGCCCAGCATGGAATGCAGACGGCATCACTCGTTTTTAATCTTCGTCGCTTTAAGTGGTCAGATCAGAAATGGATGCAGGAGCGCCGAATCAAAGAGTGGCACTGCGAAGCAATGGCTATTTACGAAGTGCATCTCGGCTCTTGGGCGCGTGTGCCGGAGGAGAATAATCGCCCGCTGAGCTACCGCGAGCTTGGCGACAGACTCATACCTTATGTCAAAGAGCTTGGTTTTACCCACATTGAACTTATGCCCGTGGCCGAACATCCCTTCGACGGTTCATGGGGGTATCAAGTCACTGGTTATTACGCGCCAACGAGCCGTTTTGGTAATCCTGACGAGTTTCGCGAATTTGTTGACCGCTGTCACCATGCGGGCATTGGGGTGATTATAGACTGGGTGCCAGCACATTTTCCCAAGGATCAACACGGGCTCGCCAGGTTTGACGGTTCCGCACTTTATGAACACTTCGACCCTCGCCAGGGCGAACACCGCGATTGGGGCACGCTCATCTTTAATTACGGACGCAACGAAGTTCGAAATTTTCTCATAGCAAACGCTCTATTTTGGCTCGAAGAATACCATATTGACGGTCTGCGCGTA
Source organism: uncultured Chthoniobacterales bacterium (assembly GCA_937924445.1). Taxonomy (GTDB): domain Bacteria; phylum Verrucomicrobiota; class Verrucomicrobiia; order Chthoniobacterales; family CALDSX01; genus CALDSX01. The sequence continues at coordinate 23,302 of CALDSX010000001.1, read as the reverse complement.
GATGCTGTGGCCTCGATGCTCTACCTTGATTATTCCCGCCAGCCGGGGGAGTGGATTCCCAATATTTATGGTGGCCGGGAAAATCTGGAAGCGATCCATTTCCTTAAAAAATTTAACGAAGTCTGCTACGACCATCACCCTGGTATTGTGACGATTGCGGAGGAATCCACCGCATGGCCAATGGTTTCCCGGCCCACCTACCTCGGCGGGCTCGGGTTTGGCTTCAAATGGAACATGGGCTGGATGAACGACTGCCTTCGGTACTTTTCCCGTGAGCCGATCCACCGTAAATATCATCAGGGCGACATCACTTTTTCGCTTCTCTACGCATTCCATGAACACTTTGTGCTCGTCCTTAGCCATGATGAAGTCGTCCATGGCAAACGGTCCCTTCTCGACAAAATGCCAGGCGATCTGTGGCAGAAATTTGCCAATCTTCGACTCTTCTACGCCTTCATGTGGGCACACCCGGGAAAGAAACTTCTCTTTATGGGAGGCGAGTTTGCCCAGTGGGCCGAGTGGAACCATGACGCCTCTCTCGACTGGCACCTCAATCAATACCCGCAGCACGCAGGTGTTCGGCAACTCGTTAAAGATCTCAACCATCTCCTCCTCTCCGAACCTGCCCTTCATGAACTCGATGACACTCACGAAGGTTTCGAGTGGATTGACTTTCAAGACTCCGAATCGAGCGTTTTTTCATTCCTTCGAAAGGCGCGTAACGGACGAAAAATTCTTTTCGTTGTTAATGCCACTCCCGTGCCTCGTTCAAATTACAGGATCGGCGTCGCTGAAAGCGGATTTTACAATGAAATTCTCAACACCGATGCCGAAATTTATGGCGGTTCAAATTTGGGAAATTTAGGGGGGCGTCACTCGGAACCGGTCGAGGCTCACGGGCGGCCCTTTAGCATACAGGTAACTCTTCCGCCTCTGGCGGTTGTGGCCTTTACGCGAAATCCGCAAGACGTTACTGCCGTTTGAATCTCCCATGATTTGCACGTGCCCAAGACGCTTCACGGAAAGCCAAAAACCAGTTCTCTTTACTAAACATGATATTCCTTGGCATAGATAGCGGCACACAAAGCACCAAAACCATCGCTCTGGACGTTGAAACCGGCGAAATAGCTGCCACCGCCCAAGCATCCTACGAACTCGTCCAGGGTCTGCCGCCAGGCCACCTCGAACAGCATCCTGAAGACTGGCTTCAGGCTGTCGAAAAAACGGTGGAAACAGTCCTCGCTAAGCTTGGCACCCGCCGTGCGGAAATTGCTGGAATCGGAGTCAGCGGCCAACAGCATGGACTTGTGCCTCTCGATGCCCAATCCGAGGTTCTTCGCCCAGCCAAGCTTTGGTGCGACACGTCAACCACAGCAGAGTGTGCGGAACTAACCAAAAAAATGGGTGGACCTGAAGCTGTCATTCAGGAGATAGGCAATGCCATGCTTCCAGGCTACACCGCCCCGAAAATACTCTGGCTCAAAAACAACGAACCTGCTGCATACGAAAAAACTCGCACCTTTCTTCTCCCGCACGATTACATCAATTTCTACCTCACCGGGGAAAAACGAATGGAGTTTGGCGACGCTTCCGGCACCGCCCTGCTCAACGTCAAAACGCGTCTGTGGAGCAAAATTGCCATCGAAGCAATCGGGGAGGAAGTGGCCGATAAACTCCCCGAGTTGCGTAGCTCAAAGAGCCCCTGTGGGCTCCTTCGAGAAAAACTTCGTAAGGCTTGGAATCTGCCCGAGGGCGTTCTGGTGTCTGCAGGCGGTGGCGATAACATGATGGGTGCCATCGGCACAGGCAACATCCGCCCAGGGATTTTTACCGTCAGTCTCGGAACTTCGGGAACCATCTATGCATTCTCAAAAACCCCGGTCGTTGATCCGCAAGGAGAGGTTGCGGCTTTTTGTGACTCGACAGATCACTGGCTCCCTCTCGCCTGCACCATGAATGTGACAGTTGCGACTGAACAAACTCGGGCTCTCCTCGGGGTAGGGATCGAGGAGTTTGACTCACTTGCCGCTTCTGCTTCCGTGGGTTCCGGGGGACTTTTATTCCTGCCTTACCTGAATGGAGAGCGCACCCCGAATTTGCCCGAGGCTTCGGGAGTCTTGCATGGGTTAACCACGCGGAACATGACCAGGGAAAATCTTGCCCGGGCCGTTTTAGAAGGTGTGACAATGGGTCTGGCCTATGGCCTACGGCGATTGATTGATCTTGGGCTTCAACCTCGCGAGGTGCGGCTTACGGGTGGCGGTAGTAGAAGTGCTGTTTGGCGCAAGATAGCAGCTGACGTATTTAACACACCGGTTGTTTGTCTGAGAAGTCCAGAAGGGGCAGCGATTGGTGCCGCCATCCAAGCTGCAGCGACACGATTGCTAGCCGACGGTCAGGCTGTCTCTCTTTCCTCTCTTGTCGAGCGACTGGTCACCCTCGAACACTCCACATGCGTCGAGCCTGATTCCAAATCCGTTGAAGCCTATAAACAGCTCGCCCTTCGACAAACAGACCTTACACGACGCCTCAAAACCATCGGCTATCTGTAAAACCCACGCATCACCAAACCCTTGTTGCACTTTAAAACCAATTTTATCTGGGGTGTGGCCACCGCCGCTTATCAGATTGAGGGAGGCACCAACGACGACGGTAGAGGAGCTACTGTTTGGGATCAATTCTCAAGCTGGCCCGGTAAAGTTTTTCAGGGACATGACGCAAATGTCACCTGCGATCATTATCATCGTCTCGATGAAGATCTTGATTTAATGGCGGCGCTCGGTCTGAAGGCCTACCGGTTTTCCTTCGCGTGGACGCGGCTCCTCCCCACAGGCACTGGTGTTGTAAATCCAAAAGGGATCGCTTTCTACAACCGTCTGATCGACGGTCTTCTTAAACGCGATATTCAACCCTGGGCCACGTTGTTTCATTGGGATTATCCTCTGGCACTCTATCATCGAGGTGGATGGCTCAACTCCGAAAGTCCGCAATGGTTTGCGGATTACACACGGCTGGTAGCAGAGAATTTCGGCGACCGCGTGCGGCACTGGATAACGCTCAACGAACCGCAAATCTTCGTCGGCTTAGGACATGTTAGTGGGGCTCATGCTCCAGGGCTCATTCTGCCTCCGGCCGATATCGCCCGCATCACACATAACGTTTTGCTCTCTCATGCCCAGTCGGTAGGTATACTACGTGAGCATTGCGGCCGGGAGGCTTGCATCGGTTGGGCTCTCGCCATCATGCCACCTTGTGTGGCTAAGGAGTTTGAATCCGACCCCGAGGTTGTTCATGCGGCAAGTGAGAACATGTTTTCTTTCTCGCCCAGTAAAAATATGGTTTCTGGGTCATCCCTCTGGTGCGACCCTGTTTTTTTGGGCCGTTACCCAGAGGATTTTGTCTCGCACTTCGAAAGGAATCTACCTCTTGGCTGGGAAAACGACCTTCGCGCCATTTCAGCAAAGCTCGATTTTTGTGGTATGAACATTTATTTTAGCTCTGGCTTCCAAACGCGAGACGAAGATGGGAACATTCGATTTGTTCACCCCGAGAGGACCGCTCCTGGCGCGCCAAGAACTCTTTTTAACTGGCCGGTCACTCCAACTGCCCTCTACTGGGGGCCAAGGCTCTTTAGCGAACATTATCATGTGCCGATTATCATAACAGAAAACGGAATCAGTGGCCACGATTGGATATCGGTAGATGGCAAAGTTCACGACCCGCACCGTATTGACTACACCACCCGATACCTGCGCGAGCTACGCCGGGCCTCCTCTGAAGGGGTGGAGGTTCAGGGGTATTTTCACTGGTCTCTCATGGACAATTTCGAATGGGCCGAAGGTTTTAACCAGCGTTTCGGGCTTGTGTATGTGGATTTCGTTACTGGCGAGAGAATACCCAAAGATTCTGCTTTCTGGTATCGAGATGTTATCACCTCCAACGGTGCGATGATTTGAAAACCTTTTGAATCTCTACGTTCACATCCCGTTTTGTCCCAAGATCTGCCCATACTGCAGCTTCTATAAAGAGGAGAGCGGACGGGGCCGAGCCGATCTTTTCATCTGTGCAACGTTGCGAGAGTTGGAGCGGTTTACAGCAGAAAAAAACAAGGGCCTCTTGCCTGCGCCGGAAACTATCTTTTTCGGTGGCGGCACCCCAACTGCTCTGAGCACACCGCAATTGGAGCGTTTAATCATTGGTTTGCGAGAACGTCTTGATCTTTCCCACCTGCAAGAGTGGACTATTGAGATGAATCCCGCGACGGTTTCCCTCGAAAAAGCGCTCCTTCTCCGTAGCCTTGGAGTAACGCGCGTCAGCATGGGCGTACAGTCCTGGGATAACGCCACGCTTGCCATCCTCGGTCGTGTGCACAGCAAAGAACAAGCGGAACGCTCCTTCCACATCCTGCGCCAGGCCGGTTTTGATAACATCAATCTCGATCATATTTTTGCTGCACCCGGCCAAGACGCCTCTCTTTTGCTGGCTACCCTGCGTCGCTCGATCGCCCTTCAACCGGAGCACATCTCCGCTTATTGCCTTACTTACGAGGAAGATACCGAATACCTTGAGCGACTCCATCGGGGGGATCTCATACGCCACCCGGAGCTTGAGGTCGAGCTCTTTGCCATGACAATCCAAACCCTCGAACACGCCGGTTATTTGCAGTATGAGATATCCAATTTTGCTCCACCCGGACGCGAGTGCCGACACAACTTGGGATATTGGCGCGGGGTGGATTATCTCGGACTGGGGCCGAGCGCCGTTTCGACGATTGCATCCTCCCGCTGGCGAAATATCCGTAACACCAATGCCTGGATGACAGCAGTTGAGTCGGGCGTAGATCCGGCCGATTATCATGAGGAGCTATCACCCCAAACTCGAGATACCGAACGAATCGTCTTTGGATTACGCCTCTCCGAAGGGATTCCAGTCGATGTAATGACAAGCCGTTTCGCTCAACAAATCAAAGATCTGCAAGCAGAGGGACTCGCCGAATTATATAACAATCGCCTCCGCCTGACCACAAAGGGAAGACTCCTTGCCGATGAGATCGGAACACTTTTTGTTTGAATGGAGAAAAAAATGACAAACATCATCTCCCACTGCATAGTTTTTCTGTGATTCGGATTAACTCTATCCTTTATCAACTGCACACCTTGTCGCTGGTCGCGATCGTTACCTCATTTGCCTGGATCTCCACAATCTCAGCCCGCGCCGCAACAGCAATCAACCCGCCCTGGGGCCTCAAACTGGGACATTCCGCACAGCGCGTCGAAACAGAAATCGCGTCAGCCGGACTCCGCATTTCTGACAAAACTTCCAAACAAGGCCGCTCAACGTGGACTCTAGACGGTTTCAAACAGGAAAACCTCACCGGTGCAAAACTCCATTTTGATTCCCGCTCGAGACTCGAAGAGGTGGAACTGCAATACGGCAATCCCGAATGGACTTCCAAACAATTCGAGGGCTTTGCCGACTTTTTTCTAAAAAAACTCCAGGCCGACTTCGGACCCGCACTGCTTGTCGAGCGCCGCACAGAGCAACAGAATGACGTACAGACCACCATTGAATGCCATCAATGGCGACGGGAGAAAATGCGATTAAGCTGTATTCGGTTTTCCGCCCAGACCATTCATTCGGCAACAACGAAAAAAACTAAATCTCAAAACAGCAAAAAAGCTCTCCCGAAACAGCTTCATTACGATACAATCAGCCTTCATTACCGTCTCATGCGATGAAAAGCTTCTTTCACCGAAGGTAAATATTGCCACTGCAAATTAGAGTATTAATGCTATCGAGAGCAAGCATCACAAAAAAATCGGCACCCGTAAAACAGAGTAGAGATTTCAACAACTATGAGCCCACAAGATAAAGGTTACGCTCATCCTGAAGCTGTCGTCTCGACCGAATGGCTGGCAGACCATCTCAGCGATCCGGCCCTGCGCATTATCGAGAGCAACGAAGACATTCTCCTTTACGACACTGGCCACATTCCAAACGCCATCCACATTGACTGGCGACGTGATCTTCAAGACCCCATCATCCGCGATTATATTTCTCCGGAAGCCTTCGCTTCGCTCTGCTCCCGTCATGGAATCGAGAAAAATACCACCTGCATTTTTTATGGGGATAAGTCCAACTGGTGGGCTTGTTACGCCCTTTGGTGCTTCAGACTTTTTGGGCATACAGCGGTTAAAATTCTCGACGGCGGACGCGACAAATGGATCGCTGAAAACCGCCCGCTCACTCGCGTTACTCCATCTTTTACACCTTGCCAATATCCCGTTCCAGCTCGCAGGCTCGATGACGAAATTCGCGCTTTCTTTGAAGACACACTCGCCCAGAGTCGTGCGCTTCGTCCCCTTATAGATGTTCGATCCAGCCCGGAGTTTTGCGGCGAAGTCACCCACATGCCCGAGTATCCCCAGGAAGGCGTTCTCCGTGGCGGGCATGTTCCAGGAGCGCTCAATATCCCTTGGAAAGCCGCCGTCAACGATGATTCGACATTCAAATCTGCTGAGGAACTGCGGCGTATCTACTTCGATGAAGCTGGAGTTGACCCCTCCAAGAACACGATTGTCTACTGCCGCATCGGAGAACGGTCAAGCCACACCTGGTTTGTACTCACCTATCTTCTCGGCCATCATAAAGTAAGAAATTATGATGGCTCTTGGACAGAGTGGGGTAACAGAGTTCGTGCTCCCATCGAGAGAGAAAGGTGAACCACAAAATGAGTAAAAAGCCTCTTCCGTAGCTCTTAAGGCATGCAGAGTTCTTACCCGAAAAAGCTCCTGGGAATAATTTCGCTATTTCACGAACTCGACGATGCCGGACGAAGAGAAAATTTGATTGCCTACGCAGATTTGGCAACTAGATGCTCTCCACGTCCAGGGGAGGTCTTTGATATCGAAGACATCCGAAAAGACGAGGAGTGCACCGACGCTGTGGGTGTTCATCTTCGCGTGGATTCTAAGGGGCATGTGATCCTCCGAATTTCTCTTGGGCCGAAGGTGCAAACTCTTACCCGCGCCTTGAGTGCTATTCTTTGCAAAGGTTTCGATGGGGCCAGCCCCACGGAGATCTTGGAAGTGCCGGCCGATTTTGTCCCCAAAATCATTGGCTCTGAGCTCGTGCGGTTGCGTAGTCAGACGGTGTATTACGTCCTTTCGCGGATAAAGACCGCAGTCAAAATGTGGAGTGACCAGCAACGTGCGGAGGCTTCTCGCGTCAGTTGAATTACGATCGCTTGCTCTTGCCCTGCGCTCCCTATTGCCTGACCTAACCAACTCGGAGCAGAATTTGCCCCTCTTCAACAGAGTCGCCAGGCGCCACAAGTACCTCCTTGACCATTCCAGCAGTGGGGGCGGTGATTTGCGTGTTCATCTTCATCGCCTCAATCGTCACCACAAGCTGACCTGCATGAATATGCTGGCCAACATTGGCATCAACAGACACGACTTTTCCGGCCAGCGGACTAACAACAGCGCCTGGCGCATCACTCAATGCCGGGTTAGGCGACACCGCAGCAGCAGGCGGTGGTGCAGGAACAGCGCTTGGCGTAGAAGTCGCACTCAACCCGGCACCACGGCTCATGGCTGTATCTAAACGTTCTACGGTCACGTTGTAAACTTTACCTTCAACTGTGATCTTTAAATGGCTGATCATGAATTTCTTAGTTAGTTTCGTTAGACCAAACAGATAATAGCCTCGCTACTTTCCAAGTGTTGAGATATAAAAACCAGCGACAACCGCCGTCCCAATAACCCCGGCCACATTTGGCCCCATCGCATGCATCAGAAGATAGTTGGATGGATCGGCTCTCTGCCCCTCAATGTGAGAGACGCGTGCGGCCATTGGCACCGCGGAAACACCTGCCGAACCGATCAGAGGGTTGATTTTTTCTTTTATAAAAAGATTCATGATCTTGGCCATAAGAACACCCCCCGCCGTTGAGATACCAAAAGCGACCACTCCCAGCCCAATAATTCCAAGCGTTTGCGGTTGGAGAAAGCGTTCTCCCGTCATCGTTATACCCACACTCGTGCCAAGGAAGATGGTGGTTATATTTATAATTTCATTCTGAGCAGCTTTCACAAGACGATCCACAACACCGCATTCCCGCAGAAAATTCCCAAGCATCAGCATCGCAATAAGAGCCGAGGCTGGCGGCACGAGCATAATGCAGAACACTGTGACGATCAGCGCAAAAATGAGTTTCTCGAGTCGGCCCACCTTTCGAAGTGAGCGCATACGAATGCGCCGTTCCTCGGCCGAAGTGAGCGCCCGCATGATTGGTGGCTGGATCAGAGGCACCAGCGACATGTAACTGTAAGCTGCCACAGCAATGGCTGGCAGCAAATCAGGCGCAAGTTTTGAAGAGAGAAATATCGCCGTTGGACCGTCGGCACCACCAATGATCGCAATAGAGGCCGACTCTCCTGGGCTGAATTTGAGCAGGTAAGCACAGAGAAAAGTAACAAGCACACCGAGTTGCGCCGCGGCACCAAGGAGTAGAACTCTCGGATTGGCTATCAAAGGTCCGAAATCAGTAAGCGCTCCAACTCCAAGAAAGATAATAGGCGGAAACAACTCGAGCACGATTCCTTGGGAGATGTAGTAATACAAACCTCCAGGCTCTTTGCTGTAGAGCAAAACCAGCATTTCTCCTTCACGAACGGTGTTTGTCGGTGACACCGGAATGGAGACCACCTCGCCATGAGCATGGCTTACGAGAGGCTCCGTGCGAGTTGAACCTTCAGAGGAAGTATATTCGAGAAGCGCAAGCGTCTGCCCTTCACTCACTTCATCACCAACAGACACTTTCCACTCAAGAACCCGACCATCTGCCGGACTTAAAATCGGCCCCGCAGGTTCATTCACAACACCTTTCGTTGGTAAATTCGCCAGCAAGGCACCAAAAGCAATCGGCACGAGCAGAAGAGGCTCAAAGCCCTTGAAGACAGCAAGATAAAGCAATACGAGGACAACGCCCCACATCAAAACCATTTGCCAGCTCACAAGGCCAAACCCGGTGAGACTGAAAAAGTGCGTCAGAACTTCCATTTTTAAGTCAATTAATAAACGCGGGAAAGCATCCTTCTCACCGCAGACTATGAGATGTGTGATGCTGGAGTCGCCCCTGAAGCGTCCACGCCGCAAGCTGCGGATTACTCAAAGACGGGGCTACAGGTTGAATCTCCCGAATAATCGAGCCACGCCCGCTGGTGGCAACCACTGCCGCAGCGATGACGGCGGTTATTTCATCAGCGGTTGCAATAGCCTCTGTTCTTGTATCGCCACCCCTTACTTCGTTTGAATTCTGAGAGATTTGCCGTGGCGCTCCGATCCGTATCAAAAGGCGCGAGGTCGTCTCACATAAGAGCCATAAAGAGGAAAGCGATAGCAATACGACCAACAGACCGACAGATTGGAAAACGAATGCCTCGACAAACGGCGCCCCTTGAGGGAGTGCCCCCAGCAGCTGGACGCTTTCGGAACTGTGCAAGAGCATAGGAGTAGACCTGTAGAGAGATGAAAGAAACAACCAATTTAAAATTCCTAATTGAACCCTATTTGACCGTCATAATCCACGTTTCACAAGAATGGCGCAAGGGAAAATTTTTCAAATCGGCGGCACAGCGCCTCTGCCCTCCACCACCCTTCTTCCTTGTCCAATCTGCGAAGCCTGAGCGTCATCGATCTGGCGTTGGAGGAGGCGAGGGGACTGAGTAAGATTATCACTTCTTTCTCGCACGAAAAAAGCTTCATGATATAGTGCTCCCCTATGAATAACAGTCCCCGCGCCGGTTTTTATACAACCGCCCGGCTACTCACTCTCACCGCATCTCTCGCCGGTTTTCTTTTGTCCTCATGCAGTCAATCAATCGTAAAACTGAGGGAGCGCTCTGAACGCGACGCCGCAGCACGAGTCGAGAAATGGGGCCGAAATGAACGTGTGCGATACACTGCAGACTCCGCCGCGACTCAAGATGACACGCATCAGTCTCGTAACGCTCAAACGCGGGTTACCGAGAACCCCGGCAACTCATTCAATGAGAATGTCGACTCGTCCCAGGATCTACAGCAATTTGTCAAAATGCTTCGCAAGGCTGTCAAAGCGCGTGACGTGGTGGCTCTGGCCGCAATGATGACGCCGGATTTTGGCTATAATCTCACACCCGTTATGGAGGGAGCGGGCGTCTTTGAATTCTGGGATAACAACAATCTTTGGGGAGAACTCGATAAAATTGTTCGCAGCGAATTCAAAAGCTTCAAAGGGTACATGGTGGCCCCTCCCCAATTCGCTGACCCGACTCAGCCATACGCCGGATACCGAGCCGGGTTGCGCAAAACTCCCGCCGGGTGGCGTTTTGCTTATTTCGTCTCAGGTATCTGACAGTCCGCGTCAGACTTATCCCCAGCCTCTTTGCTCATGATTGAGAATTAACGAGACCTTTCTTGAGGAGAAGCGTTGTAGAAACTCCTTCCACATAACCCAGAAAACGAACCTCAACGCCCAATTCCTCAAGAGCTTGGCGCAAGCCCTGGTCAATAGTCTCTATTCTGTAATCGCCGCCTTTCACATAAAGATGCGGTCGGATCTCGCGAAGTAACTCGGTCACTTGAGTTTCGGAAAAAAGCAATACCGCATCAACGAAAGGGAGTTCAGCCACCTGCGCAAGCCGCGTCTGCTCATCGCGAATTGGCCGCGAAGACCCTTTGAGCGCACGGACCGACTGATCACTGTTCAAGGCAACCGCGAGAAAATCCCCCAATTTTGACGCCTGTTCGAGATAGAGCAGGTGTCCCTCGTGCAGAATATCGAAGCAGCCGTTTGTGAACACCAGCCGATGCCCCTCTGCGTCAAGGCAATCTCTCAAAAGACGTAATTTCTCTTTTTCGATTACTTTACGGATCACGGTCACACTTTCTGAAAAAACTTTTGCTCATTGACGTTTCTACCTGAGTTGACTGACATAAATCAAATTCGCAAGTCGGTTTTTTCGACTGTTGCGTTTGAAATACATCCTTCCCTGGACTCCGCCCCGAGAAGGATGTATCTAGTTTTGATGGTTATAACGTCGGCAGCGATGCGAGAAGCGGAGAGAGAGGCCATCCGCAATGGTGTTTCGGCTGAGAATCTGATGGAGGATGCGGCGGCCACAATCGCCCGATTTATTCTCAGCGAGTTTTCGGGTCCTGGCATAGCACAAATCTTTGCGGGAAAAGGCAACAACGGCGGGGATGCTTTGGCTGTTGGAGCTATTCTCAAACAGCATGGATGGGTGGTTGCGACCATAATGCCCTTTCCTCTGGAGCAACTCACCCCTTTAGCCCGCCGCCAATTCGAACGACTGAACGCTGTGCCTGGTTCTGCGACGGCATTGCCCGGAGACGCCCCGCGCCTTGTCGTGGATGGGCTACTGGGCACCGGCACATCGGGAACTCCACGCCCCCCTCTGCCCATGGCCATCAGGCAAATTAACCGTCTCCGAAAGAACGAGGGCTGCCGAGTCCTCGCCGTGGATCTACCCTCCGGATTAGGAGCTCAGAAAAGCCCGGCAGATGATTTGGTTTTAGCCGATTGGACGGTCGCGCTTGGGGCCGTCAAGATGGAGTTGCTTTTGGATCACGCAACAAATTTTGTGGGGAGACTCGTTCATGCACCATTACCCGCACTTACGGATTATCTTCTTCCTCGCCTGATCGGAAACTCCGTCGTAGCAACTGCTGCCTCTCTGCGTGCGCTCTTGCCAAGGCGGGAATTTGATCTGCACAAAGCAGAAGCTGGACGCGTGGCCATTATTGCTGGCTCTCCCGGCATGACGGGCGCCGCCATACTTGCCGGATTGGGAGCTCTTCGCGGTGGAGCTGGACTTGTCACCCTCGTCGTTCCCGATGTGGTGTGTGATCTTCTCAGGTCTGCGTCGCCGCCCGAGCTGATGGTCTTGCCGTTTCGAGAGGGCCTCCTGCGGCTCACCAAACCAGGCCATTTTCACGCCTTCGCATTTGGTCCAGGATTGGGCATGAATTCCGCAGAAGAGGCTCTCGGAACGATTCTCAACGCGCCGCTACCAGGCGTCATAGATGCCGACGGACTGAACGCTCTTGCGCAGCAGAGCAAAAGAGTTGTTTTTAATTCTCCCGACAGGCCAGCTCGCCTTTTGACACCCCATCCTGGCGAATTCGCCAGACTCTTCCCCGAAGCAGAGGGAATGGACAGAACTGATGCCGCCCGGCGGTTTGCAGAGCTCAATCCCGCGGCGGCGCTTCTTCTCAAAGGCTCCCGCACGATAGTAGCTGCGCAAAGCCGAGGTATTTCCTACAACACAACCGGGCAACCCGGCATGGCGACAGCGGGTATTGGAGATGTCCTCTCCGGACTCTGCGCGGCACTCCTCGCCCGCGGGCTCGATGCGTTTGATGCCGGGCAAGTTGGCTCCTGGCTTCTCGGACGGGCCGCCGAACTCGCTATGAAAAATGAGCGCCTCGATGAATCCTTCATGGCCACGGATCTTCTAAACCACCTTGGCGCTTCCTTTGAAAGCCTGAGGCGGGGATGGCCTTAGTCTCGTTGCACCCACGATCTAGATTAGCGACCACTTAATAAAACAAAACTTTGCATTTTGCTTTGGTGCAACGCCTGTGCCCAGCCTGACAGAGGACTCTTGCACCTTCTCTCACGAGATTCAGAACAACCTCAACGATTTCAACGTTCAAATCACTATGAATCGAGCAGCTACAAATAGAATCTTCCGCACCATATTTCTGATTTTTAATTCGATGAATAAGCCATATTTTAAAATTTCCGGATTCGTGAAATTCCCGAAAGCCAGCCGCCATTGCAAGCGATCGATTCTTCATCAGCAAAAGAGCTGGGCGCATCAAATTTTTCTCGAGCGAAAACGTCAAAATCATACGATTTCCCGGTAAAAACCATTGGCCACAGAACCTCGAATTGTTTTCCAGGGGCCAAAATTCTGATCTCCTATCTCGTAAATCATGCTAAACGGCAAAGCAAGGTCGCTTCGGTCATCGACGCCGACATTTTACAGCCTAGTTCAATTCCAGGAACACGGTCGGCATTCAAACCTGCTAGCCACTGAAGATTGCCAGTGGCAAGACCCAAAAAGCCGGTGGCACCAAAAAAACGTCCAAATTCAAAAGCGAGTGCTGCTGCAAGACCGTAAGTCGAGTTCATCCCGCGCCAGAGCCCGGCGAACCAGTGCTTCGTTAGGGGAGCCGCCAAGGGGTAAGAGACCAGAAGGATTGGCCTCGCAAGCCGATAAGAAATATCCGTAAGCAAACGATCGCACCATTTGGCGTGCTCTTTTAGCCAGTGGGTCCTCAGGCCACCACTCAGAAAACTTAATCGACGGCAAAAGCCGATGAGGATAGGTTGCTCCCATATCTCCGAGATGCTCCATATTTCCAAAATGCGTCCAAGCCATTTCAGGACGGTCCCAGTCTGGAAAGGTTGCGAATTGACCGTGCAGTTGAATGCCTTGGGGTAAATCGTTCAACTGCCACCCGGAAACTTCATTGAGAATTTACCGAAACCGCTCAGAGCGTGCACAGAAGTCGAGATGGGCCAGCTCGATCATCGCCCAGAGTTCCATCAAAAGTTCGCGAGTCATTGCCGCTGCCGGCGTTTGAGTATCTTCATGCACTCCAAGTGCGGGCAACAAAGGTTTATACCACTTGGCGGTGACACGCTCTCTAGCCATTCACAGACTGACCGGGCCCCCTCCCGCCACTGGCAACGCTCCTCTTTAACAGGAGGGAATCGCACCGCACGGGCAAAAGCCGCGACGGCTCACATCAGATAAAACAATCGCATTTTGAAATTCAGGATATTCATGGATCAGAGCCCCCTTCCCACCGGGAAGTTTTTCTGCAAGATCGTTATACCAGCCGAGTAGATCCAGTCCTTGCCGAACTTGCTTCCACAACGAATCAAGCTCTTCTGGCAAAAGTTCTCGACCCCGAAACTCCACCACATCTAATATCCAAGCATACGACAAGCGTGAGAATTTGCCTCCTGTCAGTGAGAACCGAAATCGAGCCAGCCACGAAAATGTTTTGTAAGCTTGGCAGACCGTTTAAGCGACTCCAACGAAGTTGCTAGCCATGTTTCCTGCCAAAGCGGTTTTTCTGAAAATTTAATCTCCTCCACCAGATCGCCAGCTCTCGCAGTCACTTTCTCTCGTCCATGAGCCTGCACCGTCGTTTCCCACAAGAGCCTTTCCCAAGGCTTCCCCCCCTTTCGCCATGGCACGATTTTTCGTCCACATAAAGAGATAGCCTTCTTCTCCACTTTCAGATCATCAGAGAATCTTTGCTGGTTCACCCGTGGAATAACCGATTTGCAAAAAAAGAAGCCCTCGAAGCAACCGTGTTAGTATGCTTATCGAAAAGCCCATATTTCTCACCTAATCAGGTGTTAAACAACGCCCTCCACGGCAGATCGATATCTCGGCTTTGCCGTCCTGCTTCCTAAAATTCATCGTCATTAACTTCATCTTTATCTCGAGTTGCGACCGGTTTCTAAAAAGGTCACCCGATGCTTCAGGTTTCATGTTAGCAACCGAATATGTCGCCTGGTGGGGGCGAACGTGCCTGAGAAATGGGAGTTAAAAAACGGGGACCAGTCCCATAACTCTCCGAAGTGATACTAGCAAAGGCGGAGAGAGGAGTTGATTCAAGTGCCGTTACTATATCAAAAAATAGACGCTTGGGTCGCTTGGGATATGTTAATAAGAATGAACGAAGGCACGCGACGAGCGCACAGCTTGAGTGTCTCCAGAGCTAAACTATATGTAGGCGTTGGAAACATATATAACAAACCTCCACAAGTGGAAAAAGTGTGCTGAAAAATATGCCTGCAGTTTTTAGTAATAGTGAAAGTGCGTTAAAAATAGCAATTGTTACTGCAAGGATCTCCTTTCACAGTGTCGAAACGTTTAGCGTTGTCGAAACGTTGTCGATATCTCTTAAGTCATTTGTCGGAGATAAGAACATAAGAAAGTGATCGGACTCTTGCTTGAAAATGTTAAGATAGTGTATAACCATAGGACCTATGAGCTCCATTTCTTCTATATTAGCGTTATTGAGCATTCCCCTAATTGCCACCATACTGGCATGGGTTTGTGGAATAGCTCCGTTTCATTTCTGGATCACCCCTCTGGCGGCAGCATTACCCTGGCTTTTGCCATTTGCTGTAGTTTTAGTTTTTGCTGAATTAGCACCTGATTCTTTGAAACAAGGGTTTGTTATGACCGGTCTGTTCCCGTTACTTGCGATGTTTGGCTCATTTGGGATCGCAAGTATTGCATCTTTTTTTCTAGGTCGAAATCTTACTTTATGGCAGAGATTTATCGGGCCTTTTACTACTACCGCTATACCCGCCGTCCTTATGACGATAGGACTAACGGTTGTTTTCGTGCTAGACATCAAAGCTTCGAAATCAGTAAACACCAATTCCTCAAACTCCGAAATAGCAGGGTCGGAAGAGAAAAAGCAGAGCCCGGGCGACAGTAAGTGAGGGCGACGAATCGGACTGTCGTGAGGGATAAACGGTGTCACGCGAGAAGCCTCTAAATGTCGCATACGACACGAAACCCAATCTCGTCGCTCCTAGAAAGTTGATGCTTCGAGCTGCGGTAAGAAACGCGGCAAGAGGTTGCAGCTGAACGCCAAGAACCGCCGCGGATCACGCGTACCTCCTCTGAGTTGGGCGATCCCGGGCTCTGGCAGGTTGAAGAATCCAAAAATATCTCTGCCCACGAATTGGAGCACCATTCAAACACATTTCCGCTCATCTCATACAGACCGAGGTAGTTGGGTGTCTTGAGCCCAACCGGCTGGGAGTTCCCCTCAGAATTGCCTAAATACCAGCCGTACTCTTCGAGGTCAGTTCCTCCGCTGTAAGCATCTTCAGCATGGGGACTATTTGCACCGCCACGAGCAGCATATTCCCACTCTATGTCCGAGGGCAGACGCCAGCGCCTGGATGTCTTTCTGCTCAACCAGTTGCAATAAGCACAGGCATCAATCCACGAAATATGTATGACCGGGTAGTTCTTTCCAGCTTCCTCGTGAGCAAACCCACTGGAATTACAGCGCCAGTTGACCCCTCGATCAGCGTGGGTTCGATTTTCGAAGATTGTATAGCTGGAGTCGAACTGGTCAGCCGTAGTGAGATAGTTGCTGCTCTTAATAAAATGTGCGAAATCTGACACCGTGACCGGATATTTTGAAAGGAGAAATGCCGTCACCCGTTCTTTGTGAAATGGGTTGCTATCTTCAGGGTTCGCACTTCCCAAAAGAAGTTCGCCTTCTGCAACCAAAATAGTTTCAGGAGGGGCAAAAGAGGACGCGGGGTGGGGTTGTAATATTTTTAAAAGCCCCGTCAAGACTTTTGTCCAGGCACGATTTAAAGAACCCCATTTGGGATCGTTCACTGGCAGCCGATAAAGATCCTCGTCTGATGGCAAGGGCGAAATACTGCGAAAAACAGGATGCGAATACCATAGGCATCTGGAGAATTGTACTGTTTGTAACCGCAACGCCGGGCGACAGAAGTCTTTAAGAGCAAGAATGAAATCCTCCTCTCTGATCCAAGGATCGTGCATAAGGCTTGGGGTAAGTAGGGGAATTAAAAAGTCATAATGCCGAAGCTGTTGTATGGTAGCACTAAGAGTGTTTTCGCTGTGATGCTCAAAGCAGGCTCCTCGAAGGGGCATAAGTCGAACGTCGAGATCGGTAACATGCGCCGAAAGAAATTGAGCGAAATGTTCTGCCGGTTCGGCGTCGCATTCACTGTAAAGAATACAAACACTTTTGTGCACTCTGGAAGATAACTAGGATAATTCGCCCTGACCAGTCAAAAAAACAACTGATGCCTTGATTGGTGAAAATGCGAAAGATCTTTCCTCGAGGAAGATGAAAGATGTTGCCCGCAAACCTACAGGAAAACCGCTTTCATTTGTTTCCCTCTGGTTGCCATGTAGTATGGAACAGGGGTTTGCACAGCTGGCCTTTCCCATTGGTGAGGTTTAGCTTTTGACGAGTTTTTTTCTGGATTGGAAAATATGTGTGTTGCCAAATATTGACTGGTTTTCTAACTCAGACTTAGCTAGTCCTGCGAACAAGGTGTTTCTTTGGGAGATAAGGTATTCTACCGTATTCGCTTTCCAACAAGCAAAGTTATTTACTGGAGTGCCACGCGAAGGCGAATGAATTGTTTTCCGGAAACCGGGGAACGCAGTCGCACGGTGACAGTCTCCGTGCCGTCGGAATTCGAGGTGACACCGGTCTCCAAGAAGTGTTCCGGCCCGGTCTGCCAGGAGCCGGGTTCCAAAGTTGCGCTAGTCTCAACGAAATAGGTAATTCCAGAAACCGAATAGCCGCTTTCAGTTGTGCCTGTTCCAGCACCCGCAAGCCTTCGGAAGGAAAAAGTAAGATATTGATTTCCGGAAAGTTCTACAACCTTATAATTCGGTGCCACTGCAGACGGCGGGGCTGTCGGAGCGCAACCCGCGGCGAATTTTAGCAGGTTCGGCACCCCGTCACCCGTGCAACTCGCTTCGGGTTCGAGCGATTGGGAGGAAATTCGAACGTCATCTTGCCAGGCTAAAAGCCAGAGGGTGTACGGGCTAGGAGTGGTGGCGTTGATTTCGAAAATCGGTCCGACCGGCCACAAGTTCTCTCCATTTCTCGGCTGAGCCTGCAACACAAAAGTGCCAGGCTGGTCTGCCGCAAACTCGATAGCCGCACCTGCGGGTAGGGTCAGAGACTCTAGGGGGCTAAGTTCACGAGTGTTTGTAAATTCAACATTATCAATATGCCAGCCGCGCCCCGAACTCGTCCCGGGATAATACGAACCTCCAAGAAATGTGTATCGAAAACGCAGGAGGATTGGTGTGTCTGAATAAGAGGCGAGAGACACAGTTCGCGTCGAAAATGTGATCTCACTCCCACCGGCCTGGGTGTAAATAGGTGTCCAAGTGGCACCGCCGTCATCGGAAATTTCGACCACTGCTATTTGATCGCTGGTGGCGCGGTAAAGACGACTGCGAAAGGTCAACGCGCCACTAGTAGATGGCAGCAGGTGCTTACGGTAAGTGAGGGTTTCGCTTCCTATCCCGTTGTGCGCCAGGCGATAGGAAAACGATCCAGTGTCTTTGACCGAGCTGTCAAGCACATCGTAATGCCAGGAGGTTTCCACTAGAACCCGGTCGGTTGATTCCGCGGGATCTGCGGTGCAATTCCCAATCCGAGAGACCTGAACCGTACAATTTTCCGCACCGGGAACTTGTGAAATATTCAACAAATGTTTAACACCCACCAGTGCGGAAGAAGTGCCGGATATTGTGGGAGGAGAATAAATCAGCCGGAGATCCTCTTTCACATTCACGCTCCCGGGAAAGGCTACCTCGCGTTGGTGGTTTATCCCATAACCAGAAAAAGTCATCGTTCGAGTGGCAACTCCTTCAGGCACAGGCACCGCAAATCCGCCCGCCGACGCAGTCACCGCGCGATAGGAGGCGCCTGCAACCGTCACCTCGAGCCCAGCAATCCCTTCACCTGGATCGTAAAAACGATCGCCGTCGAAATCGTAGTACGCAACCCCGACAAGCATCGGACCTGGTGTGCTACCGCTTACGGCAAAATTTTGCGTTGTGATAAGGCCGTTAGTGGCCAGCCCGGCAGAGTTAAAAACTCCTGCAATAAGGCCGAGTCCGAGCTCATCGAAATTGTGATTGCAAATATTTTTTCTGTGCCCTGCGCTAAGGAAGAGCCCTTGGTGAGTTGCTCTTATCAGAGATTCAGTATTAAAAGGAATATGTCCGGGTTGCCAACTGATATTTTCGCCCCAAGTCCAAAAGCCACTAAAAATATACCCAGCAGTCGTCATTCGCTGGCCAGGATTGGACCCGCCTATTCCGGTGTGGCTAAATGTGTTGGTATCGAGCATCCATTGCGAGTGTTCTCGTGCTGCTGCGAGGAGATGAGGGTTAGAGGCTAATGGTGGTTTGGGGGTATTTGATATTGCTCCGGGCGGCAGTCCTTCGTTGAGATCAATACCCAAGCTTTCCGCTTCGGCACCGGGGTTGGCGCGAGCGCGGTTAATGAGTTCAAGCAAATATTGCTCGGCGGCCGTTGGATTTCCTGAATCATAGATGGCCTGCGCCATGGAATTTAGGGGAAATAGCATTAGCAACGCCGCGAATCCTTGGGGGGAAAAAATTCGCATATACGCAAATATAAAAGCTCACTTCGTTTCCCCTGCAACAACATTTGTTTGTGCAGACTGGTGAAATTATCATATGGAACGTTGAAAAAATAAAAAAGAAAAATGTTTGAATATTTCGCGAACATAAGAAATATATCCTCAAATGAAGCCCCTCCTGTCGGCTCCTGAAATCTTCAAAGCGTTGGCTCACCCGGCACGAGTTCATATTGTGCGACTGTTGAGTGACGGCAGTGAAAAATGCGTTTGCGATCTGGTCAGCACCTGCGGGCTCGGGTGGAGTTCAATGTCACGACACCTTTCGGTTTTGCGCGAGGCAGGCGTGATTTCCTTCAAAAAGCGTGGGGTGCAGATTTTCTATCGGTTGGAACTCGCCTGCGTTGTTTGGATCATCGACTGCCTCGACCATCCAAAGGAATATCCAGAAATGCACCAGCTGGACAACTGCGATTGCCGTTGAATTTTTTAATAATCTAATAAAAAAATAAAATGAACGACACAAAGAGAGAATGGACGATGGCTGCCTGGATGGCAGGGGTTTTTCTAGCTTGTTATTATCTGCCTTTCGAATCAGAGCGCTTCCAAATGGGGTTACATGAAGGCTTGGCTCTAACGCGTTGGTATGCACAGGAGCACGTCCTGCTCTGCCTTATTCCTGCTTTTTTCATTGCTGGAGCAATTTCCAGTTTTGTGCAGCAGGATTCTGTGATGCGATACCTCGGCCCGAAGGCATCTAAACCCGTGGCCTACGGGGTGGCGTCGGTTTCGGGCGGAGTGTTGGCGGTCTGTTCGTGCACAGTGCTGCCGCTGTTTGCTGGGATTTGGCGAATGGGGGCCGGTCTGGGGCCAGCGGTGGCTTTCTTATATTCGGGACCGGCGATCAGTGTGTTGGCAGTGGTGTTGACCACCCGGATTCTTGGCTTGGAGCTTGGCCTCGCCCGAATGATCGGAGCGGTCGCATTTGCGGCTCTGATCGGACTTGCAATGGCGTGGTTTTTTCGTAAATCGGAGCAGGCTAAGGCTTGTGCCGCTGCTCAACTACCCGATCCAGAGGCGCCACCCCGCCCACTCTGGAAAACTTCAGTCTGGCTGGGGCTGATGATTGCGTTTTTGGTTTTTGCAAATTGGAGTGAGGTGGAAGCCTCGGGATTATTTGGCCGGATTGCCGCCGGGAAGTGGTGGCTCGCCTCGGCCTGCGCTTTTGGAATGTGGCTCGCCATGTTGTTCTGGTTTGGTGCACCCGCGTGGAAGCTGCTCGTGGGCGGCGGTTTGGTGGTCATAGCAGCCCTGCTTTCATTTGGAAACGTCATGCTGCCCTTTGTTGTCGGAACGTTTGGGTTAGTATGGATTGTGGCCCCTGCGGAGGGCGAACTGGGTGATTGGTGGAAGTCCACCTGGGATTTCACAAAAATGATCGCCCCGCTTTTGCTAATAGGGGTGTTTGTTTCAGGGTTTCTCCTAGGACGTCCAGGTTATGAAGGTTTGATTCCTTCGGAATGGGTGGCTGTGGCGGTTGGCGGTAAAGGGTTGGGGGCGGTCTTTCTCAGCTCGCTCGTTGGAGCGCTCATGTATTTTGCCACCCTTACCGAAATTCCGATTTTACAGGGGTTAATCGGTAATGGAATGGGCAAAGGCCCCGCACTGGCCCTTTTGTTAGCCGGCCCGGCGTTGAGTCTGCCAAATTTGCTTGCCTTGGGGAAAATTTTTGGTTCCAAACGAACCTTAGTCTATGCGGGGTTCGTTGTTTTAATGGCGACAATCACTGGTTGGATTTACGGTCAGCTATGAACTGACACCTCTCCGACTATCCTTGTTGTCCGTCAACGAGGAAGTCCTCCTTTTTAGACAAGTTGCAACCTAGACATCTGAGAACTTCCTCCCGTGCCAACTGTCCTCTCCTCTAACCAAAAAGCAAAGTCTCAATTCTGGATTTGCTTCAACTGTTAAACAGTTCTCAGGTCGGCATCCGAGTTTTTAGGAATGAACTTCCACAAAGCCCGCTGTGTCGCCCAAAAGATCCACCTTCTCCTCTAGGCATAATGGGCGAGGAACCCATAATTTGAGGCCTCTTTTGCTTCTAATAATTACAAGTTTTTACGCACCTGTTTTGCTAGTCGGCATTTCTCACATGTTTTTTCGTGATGAAGCTCGGGCATTTCCCGGTGTGGCAAGGCAGGCGCGGCGAGAGACGAAAGGCTGTATGAGAACATACTCTCCGAGGACCGAGCGAGAGCAACGCCGCTACGACGGAAAAAATAAGCTGCAGTGGAGCGGGGAAGAAAAATGCGGGTTATTTATTGTTTGTCAGGGGTTGAGTTTGGATTTGTCTTCAAAGTTATTT
This sequence comes from uncultured Chthoniobacterales bacterium, assembly GCA_937924445.1. GTDB lineage: Bacteria > Verrucomicrobiota > Verrucomicrobiia > Chthoniobacterales > CALDSX01 > CALDSX01. The sequence goes on along the minus strand of CALDSX010000001.1, from coordinate 1,706 downwards.
GAGAATTGTGCGGGGGAGTATCACAGAAAAATCAAATGCTTTAACACTCCTTCTCTGCTTTGAGAGAAGCTTTTTGGTAACGATTAGGTACCTGCTCAGGTAGTCCCACCATGGGACCATCTGTAACCGAAGAATAAATTACCTCCTCCGAACGCAACAGAAAAAAGTTCGTTTTTTGCTGTATTCACCAGGGGGGCCTGCCGTATCTTGCTCGCCATGACAAGCGTCTTGGTGGTGCAAGGGCGACAGTTGAGCGGCGCGGACATCGCTTGGATCCGGGGGCTGCTGGACGAACATCCCGAGTGGTGTCGCTCGCGACTCAACGTGGAACTCTGCCAGCGTTGGGCCTGGCGCAACGCGCAAGGCCGGCCCAAGGATATGGTCGCACGGTCGCTGCCGCTGAAGTTCGAGCGCTCTGGGCATATCCGCCTGCCGCCGCGGCGCGGCTCTTCGCCCAACGGACGGCGCAACCGGCGGGTGCCGCCGCCGGCTACGCCGCGCGATCCTATTCGCGACGCCTTCCTCGGCTGGGACCGCCCCACGCGCCAACGCAACCTGCAACGGCTGACCAACAACACCCGCTTTCTCATTCCCGGCTGGGTGCAGGTGCCCCATCTGGCGAGTCATCTGCTGGGTCTGATCGCCCGGCGCATCCGCGCCGATTGGCAAGCCAAGTATGGGCATCCCGTCGCGGCGTTGGAAACATTCGTGGACCGTTCGCGGTTCAAGGGAACAGGCTACGGGCGGCCAACTGGCTGCGGTTGGGCGCGACCCAAGGGCGCACGCGCAACGACCGCGAGCACTGCATTCGCGCCGCGGTCAAGGACGTATATTTGTATCCGCTCCTCGAAGACTTCCGGCGGGAGTTGTGCACATGATCGGCTACCATCAAGCCTTGGCGATTTGCCGGACCGATCCCGAGTCGGCGGCGCGGATGCTCTGCGAGTCCTTGGCAACTTGCTCCTGGAGCGTCTGGACTTGCGCCTGCAACTCCTCGATGCGCTGCTCCAGGGCATGGATGCGCCGGTCCATATCCAGCAGCACACGCACGACGGTTTCCTTGCCGGCCTCGTAGATCGCCTCGGCCTCTTGCCGGGTCATCATGCCGATAACTCCCGTCGGAAGTCGGTCACGAGCGGATACAGGTACACGTCCTTGACGGCGACGCAAATGCGGTGCGCCCGGTCGTTGCGGGTGCGGCCCGTGGTCTGGCCCAGCCGCCGCCAGTTGGCGGCGCGGTAGCACGTGCCCTTGAACCGCGAACGGTCCACGAACGTTTCCAACGCCGCGACGGGATGCCCATACTTGGCTTGCCAATCGGCGCGGATGCGCCGGGCGATCAGACCCAGCACATGACTGGCCAGATGCGGCACCTGCACCCATCCTGGAATGAGAAAGCGGGTGTTGTTGGTCAGCCGTTGCAGGTTGCGTTCGCGCGTGGGGCGATCCTAGCCGAGGAAGGCGTCGCGGGCCGCGCATTTCCACGCCGCCGAGCCGAACAGGACACAGGCCACCGCTCGACCGTGCCGGTCGCGCGCGAGGTAGCGGAGATTCTCGCCGACGGTGTTGCGGTGGCCGAGGTAGTGCTCGTGGGCGAGCAGGGCGTTGAACAGGCGTGCATCGTCCGAACCCGGCGCGACGACGCCCACGCTCAGCGGCAGCAGCTCGCGCAGCGGGCCGCGAATGGGTTCGCTCGGCGGGGGCAC